>JBEKDY010000021.1:0-31617 GCA_050014115.1 Candidatus Sulfotelmatobacter sp.
GCGTTTCCGACGTGGGCGGGAGTGGTGCCGCTGGAAATGGTTGCCGGAGACCCGATTGACGACGCGAGGCTGTTGCCCGGGCAGGAGGTGCCGGGGTATGCGCGTGGCTACACGCGAAAGCGGTAACCCATGGAGCGTAACTGCTCATGTGGGGACAGCCGCCCTCGGCTGTCCGGCCGGGCGCAGCCCGGCTCTGCCTAAAGCTAAAACGGACCTTCGTCCTCGACCTCAGCCCCGATCAGCGGGATTTGCTCCTCTGTGGCCTTCTTCGCCTTGGGTGCCGAAGTAATTTGTTAGTTTGGTTTTGTAGTGGCTCCCTGCCGAGCTTCGCTCGGCTGGACAGCCGAGGGCGGCTGTCCCCACATGGGCTGTGGCAATCTTCGCAGGGGCTGTGCCACCTTCTAGGGAATCAGCAACAGCTTCCCCGTGGTTTTCCGGCCTTCCAAATCGCGGTGGGCTTGCTGAGCTTCGGCCAGCGGATAGGTGTGCGCGATTCTTAGTTTCAGTTTGCCGCTGGAGATCATGTTGAACACCGCGCCCGACCGCGCCAGCAATTCTTCGCGCGTGGCGGTGAAGTGGGCCAGGCTGGTGCGGGCCATGTAGAGCGAGCCTTTTTGCGAGAGCGTGATGGGATCCACCGGCGGAACCGGGCCGCTCGACGCTCCAAACAGCACCAGCATGCCGCGCGGGCGCAGCACGTTCATGCTCTTTTCGAAGGTCGCCTTGCCTACGCTGTCGTAGACCACGTCCACGCCCTGGCCTTCCGTCAGACGTTTGGTTTCGGCTTCGAAATCGACCTGGGTGTAGAGGATGACCTCGTCGGCTCCGGCCTCGCGCGCAAGCTTGGCTTTCTCTTCAGTGGAGACGGTGGTGATGACGCGCGCCCCGAGATTGTGCGCCATCTGGATCAGCAGCAGTCCCACACCGCCGGCGCCGGCATGGATCAGCGCGGTTTTCCCGGGCGTCAATGGGTACGTGTCGTAACAGAGATAGTGCGCGGTCATGCCCTGGAGCATGGCGCCAGCCGCGTCGCGGTCGCCAACGTCCTCCGGGACGGGCACCAGCGCGGCGGCTGGCGCAGCCACATATTCGGCATACGACCCGAGGGCGCCGCTCCAGGCCACGCGGTTGCCGACCTTGGCGGTTTTCACGTCAGGGCCCACCGCGGTGACCACACCCGAACCCTCTTGCCCGACCACGAACGGCACCGGCGCGTGGTAGCGGCCCTCGCGGATGTAGACATCAATGAAGTTGACGCCTGAGGCCGCGATCTTCACCAGCGCCTCGTGGCTTTTCGGTTGCGGAACCGGCAAGTCCACCAACTGCATGGCTTCCGGTCCGCCCACTTGCTTCACTTGGATGGCTTTCATGATCTTCCTTTACACCAGTTTGATTCTTTCGCCTGTTTGTTTGCCGCGAGAAATTATACGGGACGCGAGACGGGTTTCGCGTGATCCTACGGATTGGTGGTGGCTTAGTCTGACGTCGTTTACCACGAAGGACACCAAGTTACACGAAAGAAACCCTGACAACGAAGGCTTCGTGATACTTCGGGTCCTTCGTGGTTGAGTGATTCTTCTTCCACGGTAAGCGGCCCCCTAGCGAAATTCGAAAATCAAATGGCGTCCGATTTTTGTCATTTGAGATGAGGCATTCCGAATCCGGAATCAGACTCCGCAATGGCTTGGTGCCTCTGCTACACTGGCACGTCCGCGCCAAGGAGCCCTCGTCATGGCCGAAAAAGTTCCCCAGACTTTCGCGAATCACACCCGGTTCGATCCTGCGTTTCACTTTTTCGCGGCGCCCGTGCTTCTGCTGGGGTTGCTGTTGGCTCTGGTTCATTTCTTCGCGCATATCACTCAGGGTGACTTTCGCGATCACTTCCACGCCTTTCTGCTGATTGTGCTGGCGTTGGCGCTGCTGACGCTGGCGTTGAAATCGCGTGCCTATTCTCTCAAGGTGCAGGATCGCGTGATCCGGCTGGAAGAGCGGCTGCGGCTGGCCACGCTTCTTCCGGAGCCTCTGCGGGCGCGGATTCCTGAATTGACCGAAGCGCAGCTGGTTGGGTTGCGGTTCGCCTCTGACGCGGAGATTCCCAAGCTGGTGGAGCGCACGTTGAAGGAGAATCTGTCGCGGAAGGACATCAAGAAGGCGATCCAGAACTGGCGTCCGGATTATTGGCGGGTTTGAAGGGATGAGACCATGCCGATTGGTGCCTAAGGTAACCGCCAAAGTGCCTTTTCGGCGTTGACCTAAGGTTGGACGGCGGGTACGATTTTGATTAAGGCTGTAGGCATCCAACGCCCGGGGAGAATCCCGCATCTTATAGAGAATATGAGGCTTGTATAGAATTGTGAGGGTTGCAAAACCTCATTTACGGAGCGCGATGCTGGCCTGCCTGGTTTTGGCGTGGTCCGCGTGCCAAAGCGCGCAGAAGCCGGTATCGCTTCTGCCGCCGGGGTCGGCACCCTCGTTGAGCGCGGTTGCAGCGTCTGCGGCTCCGGCGAAGCCGGCTGGTTCGGGTCCGGCGCAAGCTCAACAGGCGAAGCCAGATTCACCTCCAAAGGCGACGTCTGCTTCCGGGGCTTCCGCCCAGACTGCCACACAAGATTCTTCCCAGTTGAGTTCTCAGGCATCTTCTCAGGCGAACTCGACGCCAGCTACTTCCGACCCCGTTGGAGACCTGGTGGCCCGGGTTGAGAAGGAATACCAGGCGGGAGTGGTCAACTACGAGGCCGGCAAGACCGATGCCGCCAAACAGAATTTTGATAACGCGTTCAACGCGATGCTGGGGAGCAATCTGGATGTCCGCTCCGACGATCGGCTGCAAAAAGAGTTCGACCGCGTAGTGGCGGGAGTGAACGAGCTTGGTTTGGACGGGCTGGGGGGAACTCCGGGCAGCGACGCAGTGAATAATGCAGCGGGCGACGCGGACCAACAGCAGAAATCCGAGCCCGCGCCCATCGACGAGACAAATGGGATTACCCCCTCGGCCGACGCCAGCGTGCGGGCCAAGGCGCAGGCGGAAATCAAGTCGACGCATTCCGACCTGCCGCTCATGATGACCGACCAAGTCGCCGGCTACATCAGCTATTTCTCGAATCGCGGACGCGGGAACTTCGAGCGCGCCTTCGCCCGTTCCGGCCGCTACCACGACATGATGGTTTCGATCCTCAAAGAGGAGGGCGTGCCGCAGGATCTGATTTATCTGGCGCAGGCCGAGTCCGGGTTCCATCCGCTGGCGGTTTCGCGGGTGGGAGCGCGCGGCATCTGGCAGTTTATGGCCAGCCGGGCGCGCGGCTACGGGCTTTCGCACAATATGTGGGTAGACGACCGGCAGGATCCCGAGAAATCCACGCGCGCGGCCGCGCATCACCTGAAAGATCTTTATAACGAATTTGGCGACTGGTATTTGGCCATGGCGGCATACAACTCCGGCCCGGGCACGGTGCAGTCGGCGGTGAAACGCACCGGATTCGCCGACTTCTGGGAGCTTTACCGGCGCAACGTTCTGCCCAAAGAGACGCGGAATTACGTTCCCATCATTCTGGCTGTGACCATCATGGCCAAGAATCCGTCGCAGTACGGGTTGAACGAAGTGGCGATGGAGCATCCCTCGGACTATGACACCCTGACGCTGACTGCTCCGGTGGATCTGCGGTTGGTGGCGGAATGCACGGGCGCATCCGTTGAGGACTTGCAGGATCTGAATCCCAGCTTGTTGCGGCTAACCACGCCGCGCGAGGGAAAGTTTGAGCTGCACCTGCCCGCCGGGACCAAAGATCAGTACGAAACGGCGATGGCCGCGATTCCGGCCGGGATGCGGCTGTGGTGGCGTTATCACACCGTGCATTCGGGCGATACTCTGGCTTCGCTGGCGCGCACTTACCACACGACGGCCAAGTCGATTGCCGAGACCAACCACCTCGATACTCCCGCTGAACTCGAAGCCGACGCCAAGCTGGTAATTCCAGTCGCGCCGGGAAAGCATCCGCTTTCGGATACAGCCACTTACGCGCGGCGTATCACGCGCTACAAAGTTCACTCCGGCGACACCGTGCAAACCGTTGCGGAGAATTTCGGCGTCTCCCCGCTGATGGTGCGGCGCTGGAACGGCCTGCGAGGCGAAAGCCTTTCCGGACGCCGGGTGCTGGCCCTGCATCTGCCGATCACGCCGAGCGCGCATGCAACCGAAGTCGCTTCCGCGCGGACGGTCAAGAAGCACACCGCGAAGCCTGCAGCGCAAACGGCGAGCGCCAAGCCTCCGGTGACAAAGTCTGCCAAGATCGAGCGCATCGAGACTGCCGCAGCCCCGGTGGTCCACCACAGGGTCAAGACTGGCGAGACTCTTTACTCGATCGCGACTTACTACAAGACTACCGTCGCCGCGCTCAAGCGCGACAATCGCGACATCGCTGTCCTGCGTCCGGGGATGATTTTGATTGTGCAGCAAGCCCGGTAGGACGGCGGACCTGGGACCTTAGACCTCAGGCAGTTGGACCGGGGCGCCGAGCTTCGCTCGGGCTTGGACAGCCGAGGCGGCTGTCTCTACGTGGATCGGCGCGCCTACTGCGCACAACCTGAAAATTTCTTCACGTTTTTTTCATACGCACGTAACAGTTCTGTCATCTGAGGTTCAACTACCCCTGATAGTTTTTCCTCCTAGCGTTTTTCGATCCTCTGGAGGAAATCCCATGAACTTCACTCGCGGACTACGTGTCGGCGTGCCCATCTTCGCGCTTTTGCTGGCGTCTTCGATGGCGTTCGCACAGAGCCCAGGTCCCATCCAACGTGTTTTACTGATCAGCATCGATGGCATGCATTCGCTGGATTTTGCGAATTGCGCCAAAGGCGTTCCGATTTACGGGAATCAGACCTATTGCCCGCACCTGGCGTCGCTTTCGGCGACTGGCGTGCATTACCTGCAGGCTCTCACTCCGAAACCTTCCGATTCGTTCCCTGGCTTGACAGCTCAGATCACCGGCGGGACGCCGCGTTCGGCGGGAATCTTCTACGACGTCAGCTATGATCGCGCGTTGTCTCCGCCGAAGAAGACCACGCCTTACGGGATTGTCGGCGGCGCTAATCTATGCCCGAGTGTCGTGGGCACGCAGGTTGGTTTCGACGAAGAGATTGACTACAACTATCTCGATCTCCATTCTGGCAAACCAGACGGCAGTTCCGGGATTAAGGGCATCAATCCTGACTATCTTCCGCGCGATCCGAAGAATGGCTGCGCTCCGGTGTATCCGCACAGCTACATTCGCGATAACACTATCTTCAACGTGGCCCACAATGCGGGCCTGTACACGGCGTGGTCCGACAAGCATCCTTCCTATGACTTCACCAACGGACCGAGCGGCGATGGCGTGATCGATTTGTGGTCGCCAGAGATCAACTCGATTCCAGTGGCGATTCCTTCTGTGCAGGGTTGCAAGCCGTTGCCCGACCCAGGCGCCGCGACGTCATCGAACGCGTGGACGGACAGCTTCCAGAACATTCGCTGCTACGACCAGTACAAAGTGCAGGCCGTGCTGAACTGGATTGACGGCAAGTGGCACGATGGCAGCGCGACCGCCCCGGTGCCGAACATCTTTGGCATGAACTTCCAGGCGGTCAGCGTGGGCCAGAAGCTGGTGGAAAAATCCCTCGGCCTGACGGGTGGTTACATAGACGCGCTGGGAACCCCGAGCGATTCGTTGTTCGCGGAGATCCAGTACGTGGACGGCGCGGTGGGTCAGATGGTTACAGAATTGAAAAACCAAGGGTTGCTGGACTCGACTCTGATCATCATATCCGCCAAGCATGGGCAGTCTCCGATCGATCCGAGTCGGGTGCTGCGCATCCCGGGAGATGTGGCTACGGACGAACCGCCGTCCCAGATCCTTTCCCCCGCCGGAGTTGGGCCTGGCCTGCCGGTGGCACAAGCCGATGAGGACGATATCTCGATGCTCTGGCTGACCGATCAAAGCCAGACGCAGAGCTTCGCGGCAACTTTAGGCCTGGCCGCGAACGAAGACCTGTTTGGGCAAGGAGAGATTTTTGCCGGCCCCTCGCTCACGCTGCAATTCAATGACCCGCTGACCGATTCCCGGACTCCGGACATCATCGTGGCTCCGAATGTCGGGGTGATCTACACCGGCGGAACGGGGAAAGTTGCCGAGCACGGCGGCTTTGCCTATGACGACCGGAACGTTCTGCTGATTGTTTCGAATCCGAAATACAAGGGTTCCACGTTCAACGATCAGGTCGAGACGCGCCAGATTGCCCCGACGATCGTGAAAGCGCTGGGTCTGGACCCGAATCTGCTGAGCGCGGTGAAGTCCGAGCACACGGAAACGTTGCCCGGTCTACCGTTTACGCAGAAGTAGCTGCGCGTATGAGTTGGAATGGATGCGGGAAGCTCGGCTTCCCGCATTTTTAATGCCTGCGTATTTCTGCTGCCGGGCTGCTCATGTCCAGCTTCGTGTTTTATTTGCCCGTGCAAGAATCGCATGAAAAGCGAATCGGACGGGATTCCGGGCCGGCGGCCGAAGGTTGATTCCGACGATTCTGCTTCCCTTTGCCCCGCGCCGTGTGATAACAGGATAATCGGGTGAGGAATTTTCTGCCCTTGCAGCCTGCACTAAACGTCGTGCTATAATCGCGCGCCGTTCCAGAAGAAGTTCCGGTGGTCTTTTAAATTCTCTCGTGCCCGCAGCCCGGGAGCTCGTTGCCGCAACGGGCCGCCACAAAGATCGAAGATCAGGAGGATCCATGACGCCTTACGACCCCACGCTCTATGGACGTGAC
The DNA here is from genome assembly GCA_050014115.1 of Candidatus Sulfotelmatobacter sp. GTDB lineage: Bacteria > Acidobacteriota > Terriglobia > Terriglobales > Acidobacteriaceae > Sulfotelmatobacter. Next base: position 6,793 of record JBEKDY010000021.1, read on the forward strand.
GAAGAAGACGAATTCGCCGACAGCGGCGCTTACAGCGAGTCGCTGGAAGAAGATTTCGAAGAGGAAGAGGAAGAAGAAGCTGGCCTGCCCGAACCGGATGCACATGCTCCGGCTCCAGTAGCCACGCCCGCGCCTCCTGCTCCTAAACCAGCCGCACCGAAACCTCCAGCCTCAGCTGGTGGCGGCGGAGGCTCCAAACCCGCCGCGAAAAAGAAAGCGGCGAAAAAGGCCCCAGCCAAGAAAAAAGCTGCGAAAAAACCGGCGAAGAAAAAAGCTGCTAAGAAGCCGGCAAAGAAAGCTAAGAAAAAAGCCGCCAAGAAACCAGCCAAGAAAAAAGGCAAGAAGCGCCGTTAAGTTGCGGCCTGGCCGCGACCGCCGCCGTTTAAGCTCGAGCCGCGCCCTTTTCGGGCGCGGTTTTTTCTTTCTGGGGCTTCAGCGGGTTCAAGAGCGATGACCGACCATCCGATTAACTCGGTCCTGGTTGCGGTCCCCGGTTTCGGGAATGTAAATCTACCGGATATTCCGTATTGCTTTGGAAGGAAAAACCCATAGCCTGTAAGTGCGCTACTGCACCGTCGGATGCAGGTGCCGCGCAATGTTTCGCATGGAAGATCGGATTCGAAAGCTGTGCTCGCAGATTCTTGCCACCGTTAAAGACGAGGAAATCGAACCACTACTCGTCGAACTGCGGGAGGCGTTGCACCAGCACATCGAACGCCTGCGCCGGCGTCTTGGTTCCTATCCATTGCTTGTGGAACGGCGCAAGCGAAACGACATTTCCACCACTAGTAAATAGGCCCAAGAGACACAGCGACGAGATCTACGCGACAGACGCGCGCCCCTAAGCTACCTGCCAGCTCAATTTGGGAGGTTTTTCACAGGGTGGCTCTTGCAACCCTGTCGGGTTGCGCCGCCGTTCTTCGTCGTCCTCCAACACCTGAAGTAACTCCTGGATTGTGGCTATGAACCTGTCCGGGTCCCGCTCAACAGCGGCTCGCTCGCAAATTTCTCTCCAACGTTCTTTGGTTTTGCCTCGCAAAGGGGGTCACCTCCAAAGTTGGCATTCGGTTTTCGGTGTTCGTCCGCTGATAGAAAATAGTGAAGATGCAGACGGTGGAAGCAATTGTGACGCCAAATGACTTTCCCGACCCAAAGTCGCCTTGCGGCAGGCACTTGGCTATGCCGATTCGGGTTGCTGGAAGAGAAGCCACAGGGTAAAGTTTGCAGCTCAGCCTCACAAATCCCCTCGTCGGTCCTGGGCTGACGAGACGCCCTGAGGTGCTCGCGGTACGCGAGATCTTATTGACTCGATCAAAATACGGGATTCCCTGTATTCCGTCTCAGCCCAAGCCGTAAGTAAGGTTAAGTACTTCCGTTCGCTGCGGTCCCCAACTGCGGTGGTTTTGTGAACGATTGCCAGTGACTAGCGGAGACACGCGCAATCAGGGACATGGATGAAAAGATCAACATCCTGATGGTCGACGACCAGCCGGGCAAGCTGCTCAGTTACGAAGCCATGCTCGGTGAATTAGGCGAGAACCTGATCAAGGCTCAATCAGGAATGGAAGCCCTGGAACTCCTGCTGAAAACCGATATTGCCTTGGTGCTCATGGACGTGAGCATGCCCGGAATGGATGGCTTCGAAACGGCGCAGATGATCCACGCGCACCCGCGCTTTCAAAATACTCCGATCGTCTTCGTGTCTGGGATTCATGTGACGGACCTGGACCGGGTGCAGGGATATCGACATGGAGCTGTAGATTACGTCTCGGTTCCCGTTGTTCCAGAGTTGCTGCGGGCAAGAGTGAAGGTGTTTGTGGAGTTGCGTCGCAAGACACAGCAACTCGAAATACTCAACGCCCGCATGATTGCGTTGCGAGATGAAGAGCGAAGGCGCATTGCGCGCGAGTTGCACGACAGCGTTGGACAGCTACTTGCTGCCATCAGTATGAACAGTGTCCTGGTACAAGCGGAGTCTCATAAGCTGAGTCCTGAGGCGGCCACACGCGTCTCTGAAAACGCTGCGCTGGTCGCGGAGGCCAGCAAGCAGATTCGCACCATCTCTTACCTGCTGCATCCTCCCTTGCTGGATGAGGTAGGTCTCGCATCTGCGCTTCGTTGGTATGTCGAGGGATTTTCCGAACGCAGTAAGATCGAGGCCAAGCTCGACATCCCTCAGCGCTTCGCAGGTTTGTCCAAGGAAATGGAACTCTCCATTTTCCGCGTGGTGCAGGAGTGCCTGACCAATATTCATCGCCATGCCGGCAGTTCCACCGCAGGAATTCGCGTTGTTCAAGACGATGCTTGCTTAAGAATTGAGATCGAAGATACGGGCAAAGGAATGCCGCTCGAAAAAGTGTCTGCGTTTGAAGCGTCGGCTTACACTGGCGTCGGGCTTAGGGGAATGCGAGAACGCTTGCGGCAGTTAGGTGGCACTTTGCGCGTCCAGTCAAACAGCCCCGGAACGCGGGTGACGGCCGTCCTGCCGGTTCGACGGGACACGGCCGCCCCCGTAGGCCAGGAAGTCCGCAGCTGATCGCAGCGGCCTGAATCGACGGCGACCAACAGAGCTAAACGGGTACTCATCGTATCAGGGCATTGCGTCGTCGATGAACGCCCCCAAACGTTGGCGGCTCTTTCTATGGGCCGCTACGTTAGCTGCTACCTTGGCAGCCGAAATCAATCATCGCATCCCCGTGTATAATTTTCGCCGCTCCGTTGAAAGGAAAGTCCATGAAAACCACGCGGCCGTTGCTCACGTTCGCCATTTGCATTTTGTCGCTGGGCGCGTTCGCGCAAAGCCCTGCCATCCCAAAGCCGCCCGCCACACCAAGGCATCCCGTTACTGACGAGTATCAGGACGTGAAAGTCACGGACGACTACCGCTGGCTCGAGAACTGGGACGATCCCGCCGTCAGGCAATGGAGCGCGGCGGAGAATGCCCGCACGCGTGAATATCTCGACCACATACCGGCGCGTGCCGCCATCAAGGAACGACTCCATCAACTTGCCGCCGCGAGTTCGGCTTCGTACTACGATCTGCAGTTTCGCGCGGGAATGCTTTTCGCCGAGAGATACCAGCCGCCTCAGCAGCAGCCCACGCTTGTCGTGATGGATTCGGCTGACGATCCCGCGAGCGCGAAGGTCATCTTCGATCCCAACTCTTCCAGCGCCAAGGGATCGCTCTCCGTGGACTTTTACCTGCCTTCCTTTGGCGGAAAATATGTTGTCGCCGCGCTTTCGGAGAACGGCTCGGAAGACAGCTCTGCGCGCATTTTTGAAGTTGCCACCGGCAAGGAGCTTGGCGACGTCGTCCCGCGCGTGAATTTCGCCACGGGCGGCGGCAGCATCGCGTGGAAGGCCGACAGCTCCGGCTTCTATTACACGCGTTATCCGCAAGGCAACGAGCGAGCGCCCGAAGACGCCAACTTCTACCAGCAGGTTTATTTTCACAAGCTCGGCACGGATGCCAAAGAAGACGCCTACGTCATTGGGAAAGATTTTCCGCGGATCGCCGAGATTCTGCTCCACACCAGTGACGACGGCCGCTGGCTGCTGGTTGCCGTCGCCAACGGCGATGGCGGCCAGTTCGCGCACTACCTCATGGATTCCGCCGGCAAGTGGACGCAGCTTACGCACTTTGACGATGGCGTCGTTTCGGTCAAATTCGGCGTGGACCCGGCGCTCTACCTGCTCTCGCGCAAAGATGCGCCGCGCGGCCAGCTTCTGCGCCTGCCGTTGGATCAGCTCGATCTCGCGCAAGCGAAGGTCGTGGTTCCGCAGTCGTCGGGCGTCGCCGCCGGCGGCGCTGACGACAGTGCGCGCGCTTCCATCGAAAATTTCGTGCCGGCGTGGAACCATCTCTACGTGATCGATATTATCGGCGGGCCCTCGCGGGTGCGCGTCTTCGCACGCAAGCCCTCTGTGCGCGGAGCGGGCAGCGCCGCGCCCGTTCTTGATCAAGTTGGAGAAGTACCTCTGCCCCCGATCTCGGCGATCGGTCAGGTAGTTTCCGTCGGCGGCGGCGACGTGCTGTTCTACACGTCCACTTATATTCAACCGGCCGCGTGGTACTACTTCGACGCCACCAACCACAAGGCCACGCGCACAGCGCTCGTTGAAACTTCCCCCGTGAACTTCGATGACGCCGAAGTAGTCCGCGAATTCGCCACCTCCAAAGACGGCACGCAGGTCCCGCTTAACATCATTCGCCGCAAGGGCACGAAGCTCGACGGCACGAACCCCACACTGCTCTACGGATACGGCGGCTATGGCATCAGCGAGAAGCCGTTTTTTCTTGGTTCGTTCGCGCGCCTGTGGCTGGATCAGGGCGGCGTCTACGTCGACGCCAATCTTCGCGGCGGCGCCGAATATGGCGAGGAATGGCACCACGCCGGCAACCTCACGCACAAGCAGAACGTCTTCGACGATTTCATCGCCTGCGCGCAACACCTGATCGACCAGAAATACACGTCGCCCGTGCATCTCGCGATTCTCGGCGGCAGCAACGGAGGCCTGCTCATGGGCGCGGCCTTCACCCAGCGTCCCGATCTGTTTCGCGCAGTCGTCTCCGAGGTGGGCATCTATGACATGCTGCGCGTGGAACTCGACTCCAACGGAGCTTTCAACGTCACCGAGTTCGGCACGGTGAAAGATCCCGAGCAGTTCAAGGCTCTCTACGCTTACTCGCCCTATCACCACGTGAAAGACGGCACCGCTTATCCCGCGATCTACATGCCCACGGGAGAGAACGATCACCGCGTCAACCCCATGGAGTCGCGAAAGATGATTGCGCGTCTACAAGCTGCGTCCCGCTCGGGCTATCCCATCCTGCTGCGCACGTCATCGGCCGCGGGGCATGGCTTCGGCACAGCCCTCGACGAACAGATTGAGCAAGAGGCGGACACGTTGAGTTTTCTGTTTGATCAGTTGGGAATTAAATACGCGCCCTAGAGCGCCCTAGAGAATGAAAGATAATGAACTCGCTCGGTAAGCTCACCAGGCCCGCGACCGCTCGATCTGCCCATGATCGCTGCGGTTCTGGTCGATCGCCCCCTGAATAACAGTTTGCAACCTGCTCTGATCGTCGCCCTGCAAGGCCACGAAGCGGAAGGGTTGCAGACTCCAGGAAAGCGGGCTCAGCATTTCCGCCGAACCAAGCACGATGCCAGCCGCGGTCAGGATCATCAGTTTGCCATTGCTCCCGGTGTCGACTGGATGAGGCACGGAGAGCAAACCTCCGGTCAGCGAAACAACTTTCAATTTACCGGGGACGCTGCGGCCATCTTTGAGTCGAAGCACTGCCGGAGTTGGCTCGGCAAAATGCACTCTCGTGGCCCGCGGAGGGCACTGCGATGGGGGGAGAGACTTCATACCTGCACTAAATATGCTGGATCAAGTATCTAACCTGCGGGTCCACCACAGGAGATTACGGAAGGTCTTGCCCGCGGCAGGTTACTCCTTCTATTTTCCACCCTCCACCGCGATCAGGCACTTGCCGTATAGCTCCAGCAAGTGCGCCGCATATTCTTCGGGCTTGGCTGCCGAGCCGCCTCCGGTGAAGCCGACGCCGCCGCTGCTGGCCGTCTTGCCGTATCCCGTGGTCATGGCAATAAATTTCATCAGGTCGAGCGCAATATCTTCGTCGCGGCGCGAACCCGCGCCCCTGGCCGGTGATTCGTCCATGAGTCCTTCTCCTGATCCCGAAATAAGAGGAATTTCGTCGTCGTCGAACTCTTCCTCGTCCATACTTCGCAAAACCATACTGAGTGAAAATCTCCGCCAGCGATGATAGCAGAGGGCCGGGACTTCGGGCTTCGGGCTGCGGCTTTCAGACTTCGGCCTCTGAGCCTCCAGCTTCGCGAGACCCTTGCTGGGCGGGCTCTTAAGTCGGCAGTCCGGAGGCTAGGTCCGAAGTCCGAACACGCAAGCCCGAAGCCCGAACTGGAGCCCGAAGCCCTATTTCTTCACCTCACTCATCAGCCCCATCAAGTTATTCTCCGAATCCCGGAAGAACGTCATCCACAAATCGTGATCGGGCATTTTCGCCACCAGGTGCGGCTCGTCTTCGAAGCGAGCGCCATTCTGTTTCATCTTGAGGTGTGCGGCCCGAATATCCGGCACGGCAAAATACAGAATCGAGCTGGGATGATCGTGCTCCGGCTTCTCCGGACGCGACAACATCAGCCGCACCCCTCCGCAATCGAAAAACGCCAACCCGGGCGGAGCTTTAAACAGCAACTTCAAGCCCAGCACATCCTGATAAAAACCGGCAGCGCGCTCCACATCTTGCACGACGATGGCAACCTGCCCTAGCCGTGAGATTCCGATACCCACTGCGGTCGTGTTCATAGCCTTGCTCTCCTTTGCAGATTAGTTAGCATACGCGCCCCATCTTGCCGGACTCGCAGAAGCTGTGGAAATCGTGTGGTGCGCGCAGGCGGCTGGAATTGACCTGCCCAGAGGTCACAAAGGGGTGAGTACCGGAGTGACATGAAAAGTTTGACAGCCTGCGCGATACTAGAGTGGGGCAAAGGATGAGTGCGCGGGCCTTATCTCTCACGCGTGCGTTGTGCCTCTCTGTGGTCTCTCAGGGTTGAGCGGCTGAGCGCTCTGTCGAAAAGTCCAGCCTGAAAAGTTTCAAGCCTGAAAATCGGCTGACTCGAGGTTCTTGATCATTGCTGCGTGAACGCAATCTGATGATTGCCGGCGCGGTTCTTTTGCTGGCGCATATCGGTGTGGTTGCCACCTTCGGGACGGCAGCCCCCGGCCCCTTTCTGTCTGACCTGCTCCAACTCGCTTTGGGCGGTCTGGTTGCGATCGCGTGTCTTCGCGCCAGCGGGCGGTCGGAAGGGCTGGCGCGCTCGGTGTGGCGCCTGGCTGCGGTTGCTTATGTTCTGTGGCTGGTGGCCCAGAGCGTGGGTGTTTACAACGATCTGTTTCCTGGTTCGTCGACCGCTTCGTGGATCGCGAATCTCTTGTTCTGTTTCTGGTTTGCGCCCATGGCTATGGCCATGTTCCTCGATCCCGAACACGAGGCCGGACATCTCGACACTTTGGTGGCTCTCGATTTTGTGCAGGGTACGATGGTTTGCATCACGGCCTACCTGTATTTTTTCTACCTGCCCAAGGCCGACGCAACCGGCGAGTTGGCGCATGGAGTTTGGGCGCCTTACTTTGTGGGCTACGGATTTGTCGCCGGAGCCTATCTGCTGCGTGCCGGTCTCAGCCGCTCCCGTGTGGCCCAGCAACTGTTCGGGCGCCTTGGGCTTTTCCTCGCCATGTCCGGCTGCGTGGACGCTCTCTACTTCTACGGCCCGGGGCGCGGCCTCAAGACTGGAGCCTGGTTCGATATTCTCTGGAGCACCATGCTGGTGATTCCTCTGGCGCTGGCCACCACCTGGAAGAGCGCCGAGTCCCCCGCCGTTTTTGAGCATGACGCACCGCGGCGCGAAAAGAAAATTCACAGCGAAATGTTTCATCTTTTTTATCCGCTGCTGGTGCTCATCATGTCGCTGCGTATCGCGCAGGAGCATCTACGCCTGGCGGCCGCCGTGGTTTTTCTTTCGTTCGTGTGTTCCAGCGCGCGCCTTCTGGTCACGCAGACCCGCCTGATCCGCACCCAGGACGCGCTTCGCCGCGAAGCTTCTCATGACGGCCTGACCAGCCTGTGGAACCACAAAGTCATTCTCGAAATCCTCAACCGCGAACTGGTGCGCTCCGAACGTCACGGCCAACCGGTGGGCGTGATCATGGCGGATGTGGACGATTTCAAGAACGTCAATGACAGTCGTGGCCACGCCGCGGGTGACGTGGTGCTGCGCATCATCGCCAGCGAGATCGCAGCGGTGGTGCGCCCTTATGATTCTGTCGGACGTTACGGAGGAGAAGAATTCCTGATCGTCGCCCCCGATTGCGGGCCCGCGGAAATCTGGGAACTCGCGGAACGCATTCGCAACTGCGTTGCGAACTGCAGCATCGTGGCCGCAGGAACTGAGATGCACGTGACGCTAAGCCTGGGCGTTGCCACGGGTACATCCGCCGCTAATGCGGAAAAGCTACTGAACGCCGCCGATACTGCACTCTACCAGGCTAAGAACGGCGGCAGGAATCGCGTGGAACCCAGCGCGGGTCGCGCCGCCAGCGCCGGTTCCGGATCACCGTCCGCCGCCCAAAGCAGCTTCTGGCTGTAATCCGTAGCGCCGCGCCGAAAGCGAGATCCCCCGCGCAAGAACTATTCCAAGTCTCTCCAGTTGGGACCTACGCCCATTTCCACGAGCAGCGGAACGGCCAGCGTGTGGGCTTTCTCCATGTGCTCGCGGACCAGCGACTGCATGGTGTCGACCTCACTCTCCGGAACTTCGAAGACCAGTTCGTCGTGCACCTGCAAAGTCATTCTGGATTTCAGGCCGCGGTCGCGCAATGCCGCGTCAATGCGGATCATGGCTACTTTGATCAAGTCGGCGGCGGTGCCTTGCAGCGGAGTGTTCACGGCCGTGCGCTCCGCAAACCCGCGCTGGTTGGCGTTCTTGCTGTTGATGTCGGGAATGGGACGGACGCGTCCGTGGAGGGTTCTAACTTTCAAATCGCGGCGGGCTTCTTCGAGCGTCTTATCGATGAAGGCGCGGACGCCTTTGTACCTTTCGAAATACGCCGCGATGAATTGTTTAGCCTCCGCCGGTTCGATGCCGAGTTGCTGCGAAAGTCCGAACGCCGAGAGGCCGTAGACAATGCCGAAATTGACGACTTTGGCCTGGCGGCGATGATCGGCCGTGACCATGAGCGGAGGCACGCCAAAGACCTGTGACGCGGTGAGCGTATGAATGTCGTCGCCGCGTCGGTAGGCTTCGACCAGCAGCGGATCGCGCGAGAAATGCGCGAGCAGGCGCAGCTCGATCTGCGAATAATCGGCGGTGAGCAGCATGTGGCCGGGTTCCGCGGTGAAGGCGGCGCGGATGCCGCGTCCCAGTTCGGTGCGGATAGGAATGTTCTGCAGGTTCGGATTCGCCGAAGACAGCCGTCCCGTGGCGGTTCCCGTCTGGCCGAAGGTGGTGTGCAGGCGTCCCGTGGCGGGATTGATGAGCGCTGGAAGCGCATCGACGTAGGTGGATTTCAGCTTCGTGAGCTGGCGGTAGTCGAGAACTTTTCGGGCGATGGGATGCTCTTCCGCCAGCGCTTCGAGAACGTCGACGGCGGTTGAAATGGTGCGTCCCTTGCCGTATTTCACCGGCTTGGGAAGATTGAGTCGATTGAACAGAACATCGCCGAGCTGCCGCGGAGAGCTGATATTGAATTCGCTTCCGGCGATCTCATAAATCTCTTTCGCTTTGAACGTACTCTCGCGCTCGAGCTCCGACGACATTTGTGATAGCGCAGCCGTATCGATTTTCACTCCAGCCTGCTCCATGCGCGCGAGCACCGGAACCAGCGGGAGATCCATCTCCTCGTAAAGCCCGGTGAGGTTTGCTTGCTCCACTTCGGCGCGCAGAGCGGAAGCCAGGCGGCCGGTAATGTCGGCAGACTCCGCGAGATCGCCGGAGAGCTTGAGATTGAAACGGCGAAGCGCGACCTCGGGCAGACGATGCGAGGAATAAGTGGGATCGAGCAGATAGGAGTACAGCATGGGATCGTGCCGCACACCTTGCAGTTCGATGCCGAGCGGCGCGAGCGCATGGATCGCGGATTTGTAATCGTGAATCGATTTCGGCGTGGCAGAGCCGGTTAGCGCTGAGAATATCCGTACGCCGGCTTCGCTGCCGTCGAGCTTCACCGTGGTCGCCGTCCCCGCCGCGGCAGAGATAGCCGCGCGGCGCACCGCGGGTTCCGGCGCCACAGGCGACGGCTCGTCACTCAATGCCAGCATCATCGACTCTTGCGGCTCCGGTTCAGTTTCTTCTTCAGGAGTTTCCGGCAGAGACTCAGCTCGATCTACGGCTACAGCCAGCGCGCTTCCGGCAGGCATCGACTTGAGAAGATTTTCTACGTCGGCGGCCGTCGTTGCTTCGCCGTAGTTTGACTCGGTGACTTCCACGACCGGCAACAGCTCTTTCAGCAGCGAAGTGAATTCGAGTTCCGTGAAAAGTTCGCGCAGCGCATCGAGCGCCGGTTCGCCCGCGCGCATCGACTCAACGTCGAGTTCGACCGGAACGTTCGTGTCGATGGTCGCCATACTCTTGCTGAAGAGAATCGCCGCGCGATTATTCTGCAGCGATTCGCGGTAAGTTTTCTTTTCCACTTCGGCGGCACGCTCCAGCGCCTGCTCGACCGTGCCGAAGCGCTTGATGATCTCCACCGAGCCCTTGTCGCCGATGCCGGGAGCGCCGGGAATATTGTCGATGGCATCGCCGCGCAGGGCCATCACGTCGATCACGCGGTCAGGAGGAACACCAAGAATTTCCTCAACCTTAGCGGCGTCGCAAATCAAATTGTCTTTCGGCGGGTTCAGGATCTGAACTTTGTCATTGACCAGTTGCATCATGTCCTTGTCGCTGGAGACGACGTAGACGGTGTGCGAAGCATCCGCGGCTTTGCGCGCGAGCGTGCCGATCAAATCGTCAGCCTCGAAACCAGCAAGCTCAAGAATCGGAATGCGATACGCCTCCAGTGCGCGGCGGATGTAGGGAAGCTGCTGCGCCAAATCCTCGGGCATGGCGGCGCGGTTGGCCTTGTAGCCTTTGTATTCCACCTCGGTAAAGGTTTGCGTCTTGATGTCGAACTTTCGGATGGTCGTGATGGCCTCAGCCTGGTGGTCGCGAAAAGTAGGCGCCGCTACGTCATAAACCGCGGCCAGATATTCTGGCGAAAAGTCTTCGCGCAGTTTGCGCAGCATGTTGACGAAGACGTAGATGGCGGCGGTCGGCAGCCCGCTCTTGGTCGACATCGACCGCTGGCGCGCCATGGCGTGGTAGGCGCGAAAAATAAACGACATAGTGTCGATGAGAAAAATGCGCCCGTGGGCGGAAGCCGATGTTGCGGAGGTCTGCGTCGCGGTTGGCGTTGCGCCGGCATCCAGTTCCGAAGATTTCTTGCGAGGAGGCAAGTGGCTAGTTTAGCAGCCGGGGCATTTGCGTCGCAGCGGCCCGCGCAGATCGGCTTCCCAGCCCGGAATTCATCTTAAACACCCTGCTAGAAATCCACTTTGAAGTTAGCTTCGATGGTCTTCTTGCTTTCGCCGCTGGAACCGCGAAACACCAGATAGTACTTCACCGGCCGATCCATCGAAGCCGGGAGATCGAAGTTCACCGCCTGATTGTGGGAATCGTCCACGGAAAAAAGAGCTTCCGAGGGCCGCCCGTGCTGGAAGTCGCCATACTGATCTTCGTTAAGCACCAGGAAATCGACGTTGGCGGCACTGCCAGATTCCCCGTGGACATCGCCGACAAACGACGTGTACAGCCCGTGCAGATGGGGACGAACAGCGCGCGCCGGAATCTCGAATGGAAAAGCCACAGAAGTCTTCAGGGTGAAAGTTTTCTGCAAAACATTCTGATCGGTGCCCACGGGCGAGGGCGCCACAGGTTCATAGTGAACAGGAGCCGGCGCGGGAGCGGCAGCCTTTTGCTCGCAGGCACTCGCGGCCAGTAAGAGGACCACAGCGGCAGCCATGCCGGGCAACCTGATCGCAAACATGCGCGTCAGCGCTCGCTTCGGCATGGGTTATCTCACCGCGCCACAGACTTCCCGTACGCCGTGTGGTAGTGCAATTGAATTTCTCCGCAGGTGCCCTGCTCCGCGGAATAAACGACGCAAGTATCGAACGGACGCGAATACACATGCAGGCTGACCGCTCGCTCGCCGAACTGTCGCGGGTTGACCACGCGATGCACCGGCTCTCGGGGATCCACCGCGCAGGGCTGCGCAAGATTCATCTCGACAGTATCGGCAGGCACAAGCTCGCAACTGCCTGCGCACAAGTCCTGCCGAACCACGCGAAAGTTTTCCACCTGCAAACGCCCGATCGGCACCGCCATCCAGCAGTTCTGGTCGCGATGGTTATGCACCGAACTCGCCTGGCCAATTTCCCAGCAGATGGCCAGCAATTCATAGAGCGGAGTTTTGTCGATCAGGTTGCGCGTGTAGTGCTGGCGGTCCCAGGTGAGATATGCAGCGAGCGAACCGGCGTCCACAGGATGGTCCTGCAGAAACTTCCGTATCGGTTCAGTTTCGTCGAAGGCAGACTGCGGCAACTGGCGCAGTCCAGCCACCAGGTCCTGAATCAAGACGACCTGTTTCGCAGCGGTAGTCATAGCGCTCGTTCTGTGTACTCACCGGGAAACTTGCTGGCCGAAAGTCTGCTTGACGAAGATAAAGTATAACGCAGCCGGCGAACCGCAAAAGGTGTCACCCAGGGAACACCTGAGACGCAAAACACTTCACTCCAGAAACATGCAGTCCCCATACGAGTAGAAGCGGTAACGTTGCGCCACCGCATGATCGTAGGAGCGCAACACGTTCTCGCGTCCCGCGAAGGCGCACACCAGCATGAGCAGCGTGGATTGCGGGAGGTGGAAATTAGTGAGCAAGCCTTTCACTACCTGGAATTTGTAGCCGGGATAAATAAAAATGTCGGCTTCGCCAGAGCCGGCGGAAAAGCGGCCTCCGGCCTGCCGCGCCGCATATTCCAGAGTTCGCACAGTCGTGGTTCCAACGGCAATGACGCGCCGTGAGGCCGCCAGAGCGCTGTTTATCATGTTCGCGGCCGTCGCCGAAATGGTGAATGGTTCCCGATGCAGCTTGTGTTCTTCCACGCGCTCAACGCGCACGGGTTGAAAAGTCCCCAGGCCCACATGCAGAGTGATCTCGGTGGTTTCAATGCCGCGATCCGCGATTTGCGCGAGCGCTTCCGGAGTGAAATGGAGACCGGCAGTAGGAGCGGCCACCGACCCCCGCTCTCGCGCATAAACCGTCTGGTAGCGCTCGCGGTCGGCAGCAGAATCCGTGCGAACGATATAAGGCGGCAGCGGGACGCGGCCAATGCGCGCGACGCTGCCGAAAAAATCATCCACGGGCTGAAAGCGAATGGTTCGTTCGCCGAAGGCTCCGCGGGCAATGACCTTGGCCTCAAGCAGGTGCTGCCCTTCCTCAGATCCTTCCTCAAGCTCCCCGAAAAAAATCCGCTCCCCAACCTGAATCTTGCGCCCCGGACGCACCAGACACTCCCAATCGTTCCCGCCTTCGTTGTTGTCAGAGTGCGAACCGGAATCCAGCTGGCGGGTCAGCAGCACCTCAACCCGGCCCTGCAGAAAATCGCGAACTGCCGGATTGCGCGCACTCACCGCCTGCGATTTCAACCCGGCGCGACGGCCAAACAACCGGGCGGGAAACACTTTTGTATTGTTAAGAACCAGCAGGTCATCGGGGCGCAATAGTCCGGGAAAATTGCGGAATCCCAGGTCGGATAAATGCCCGGATGACCGGTCCACACGCAGCATCCGCGATGCCGAGCGATCCGCCAGGGGCGCCTGGGCAATCAACTCTTCGGGCAGATGGAAGTTGAAATCGGAAACCAGCACGCCCCGATTATAGGGAAATGCGGATAGGGAAATGCCTGTCGGGGAATGCCGCATGCATTGAGCCGCGCGGATAACTTCTATTTTTTCGTAAATTTCGTTGTGTCCGCCGGAAGGTGCTGGTACTATGCCGTTGCCTGTTGCGGAACCGCTTTTTCGCCACTCCCCTAAGGGTACCCATGTCTAGCGAGCGCAAACATAGGGAAGAAATCGTCCGCTACGGACGCACGCTGCACGAGCGCGGTTTGGTGGCCGCCATGGACGGCAATCTGTCGGTCCGCCTCAAGAACGACAATATTCTGGTCACTCCAACCTGCGTGAGCAAGGGCAATATGCGCGCCGCCGACATGGTTGTCGTCGACATGGACGGCCACCGCGTCTCCGGCCGTCGCAACGTCACCAGCGAAATCGGCATGCACCTCTTGATTTACCGCATGCGCCCCGACATTCAAGCCATCGTCCACGCCCACCCGCCCACAGCTACCGGCTTCGCGGCCGCCGGCATCGCACTGACCCAGCCGCTGGTTTGTGAAGTCGTGATGGGTCTGGGTTGCATACCCTTGGCGCGCTACGGTACGCCCGGAACTTCTGAACTAGCCCGCACCCTGGAGCCGTTCGTCCCGCACTACGACGCCATTCTGATGTCGAATCATGGCGTCGTTGCCTACGGCGACACTCTCGAGCGCGCCTACATGAAGATGGAAACCGTGGAGCACTTCGCCCAGATTGCCCTGGTCACCCATCTCCTCGGGCGCCAGCAGCCGCTGCAGGAAGTGGAAGTGCAGAAACTGCTGGTAGCGCGCGCCAAGTATTTCGGAGCGAAGATGGCCTCGTCCATGCCCCTGCCTATGCACAGCTCCCCCGAGAAAGCCAGCTAGAACCCCGCGTCACTGGCTAACCCTCCCGTTTTATTGACGCGAACAGCAAGGGACGAACCATGGTGGCCCTATGTTGGGGGCAAAAGGAGATCCCGGATGAAACCTGCACGCCTCGTCTCCTCGTTCGTCCGTCTCATGTTTGCCACTCTATTAACTTCGGTGCTCGCAACCGCGCAATCCAATCCCGCCGTTCACGTCGATCAGGCCGATGCAACACGAGATTCCCAAATGCCCTCTGCGAGAGGGGAGGCGCAACGGATCCAGGCCGCGCAAATGCCGCCGATCAGGTTTGCGAAGGTTGCTACCTACAGCTCCGGCTTGTCGGGGGGAGGGAACGTGGCTGGCAATTCGGTCGCGATTGCAGACCTCAATGGCGACGGCAAACCCGATCTGGTCGTCGTTGAAGGCGACAACATGTTTAGTGTGCTGCTGGGCAACGGCGATGGCACCTTCCAGTCTCCCGTCAGCTATAGCACGGGTGGCCCCTGGGCTTCTTCGGTCGCGATTGCAGATCTGAACGGCGACGGCAAGCTTGACGTGGTCTTTGCTGGCTACATCGTAGGACGCGACGGAGTAGTGGGCGTCCTCTTGGGCAATGGCGACGGCACTTTCCTGACGCCCCTTAGCTACAGTACGGGCGCGGGCGGGGACGCTGCTGTCGCGATTGCGGATCTGAACGGTGACGGCCATCCAGACGTGGTCGTGGCTAGTGAGTGCCTGACCTCCGGATGCTCCCATGGGGCAGACCCCGGTGGCGTCAGCGTGCTTCTGGGCAATGGCGACGGTACTTTCCAGGCAACCGCCAATTACGGCTCGGGCGGGTGGGACGCAACTTCCATCGCGATTGGGGATCTGAACGGTGACGGCTATCCGGACTTGGCCGTATCCAACTTGTGCCAACTCTCAGCCAATTGCCCCGTTGAAGGCGCGCCGCCGGGTGAAGTGAGCGTGCTGCTGGGCAACGGCGACGGAACCTTCCAGGCTCCCGTCAGCTATAGCTCGGGTGGATCATGGGCTACTTCGGTCGCGATCGGGACTTTATCCAGTGGCGGCGATCCGGACTTGGTCGCCACCAATTTGTACGTCCCCGAAGATTTTATGGGCGTTCTGCTGGGCAACGGAAATGGGACCTTCCAGGCACCCGTGTCGTACACCGAATCCAGTGCTCTGCCGAATTCCGTTGCGATTGCCGACGTGAACGGCGACGGTTATCTGGATCTGGTCGTAGCTAACATGTGCAAAGTCGATGATAGCAAGTGCGGGTATCCAGGCTACGTTGGTGGGGTTGTTGTGCTACTCGGCAACGGCGACGGCACTTTCCAGAATCCGATCTACTACAGTTCCGGCGGCCCCGACGCACTGTCTGTTGCAGTCGCGGACGTGAATGGCGACGGTAGGCCCGACCTTGTGGCCCTCAACGCGTCCAACACGGTTGGCGTGCTGCTGAACCAAACCTTATATTCCACAAGAACCGTGCTCACCTCATCTCCCAACCCATCGCTGGTCAATCAGACGGTGACTTTCACGGCGACGATCACTTCGACTCCTCTTGTGCCCAACGGTGAAGTAGTGACCTTCTACAACGGCACGACAGAACTTGGCACGGGTACAACAACCAACGGAGTGGCGACCCTCACCACCTCGTTCTCCAAAGCCCTGATGCGCACTGCCAAGGCCACATACTCCGGCGATCCTTTCCACAAAGCCAGCTCCGGGACGGTAAGGGAGACGGTTGCCCTCTATCCTTCCACCACCAGCCTCGCGTCGAGCCCGAATCCCTCTAACTCTGGGCAGGCGGTGACGTTAGCCGCAACCGTCAGTTCCGGCGCGGCAGGTGGACCAACCGGCACGGTCGTATTCAAGAATGGCACTACATACCTGGGAACAAAGCCGCTAAGCGCCGGGACGGCCATCCTAACCACATCGAAGCTGCCGGTCGGAACGCTGACGCTTGGGGCGTATTACAGCGGAGACCCGCAATCGGGCAAGAGTTCAGGAACAACCACGCAAACTGTGGACGACGCGCCAAGCCACTAGCCCAATCGCTTTGGCGAGTGGTGCGGCGAGTTTCACTTTTTAAAGAAAACCGCGCTGTGAAGAGTCGCGCAATCTCTTCGTCAATGTTCTGCCGCTCTTGCTGGGGAAGCGGCGAATATCAATTTATTCCCCTCCGATTCTGAACCGGAATCCCGCCCGAAAATTAATCGGCAGCGCCGGATACCCCACCACCTCGTTGTAGCGCCGGTCAAGCGCGTTCTCCACATTCGCGTACGCTGTGACGCCGCGGTTGATGGCATACCATCCCCCAAGATCCGCGCGCACGTAGCCCGCAGCGTGGTCAATGTTGAAGCCGTAGAAATCATCGTCCGGCCGCCGCCCCACGAAACTTCCACTCAGGTTCGCGCCCCAACGCGTGCCCAGGTAAGACAACAACGTCGTCGCAGAGTGTTTGGGACGGCGCAGCAGCGGCTGCCCCGGGTTATATTGCGAATCGATCGGCGCAGGATCATCCAGAATCTGCGTGGAGGTATAAGTGTAAGCGGTATTCAGCAGCAGCCGCGACCGCAGTTTAGCCTGCAACCCCACCTCCGCACCTTGCGCGAACGCTTCGTTCACATTGAAGTATTCACCGACGAACGTTGTCGGGTTCACCGTCTCGTAGTTGATCTGGTCGCGAAACAGGTTGTTGAAATAAGTAGCGTTCAGCACGTATTTCCCGCTGAAGAAATTCTGCTCGACGCCGGCCTCGAAAGCGCGTACTCGTTCCGGCTTCAGTCCAGGATTCGGAACGGAATATGGCGCCCCGGCAAACGTCTCCTCCAGCCTTGGTTCCTTGAATCCGGTGGCGTAGGAAAAACGCAGCCGAGTTGCAGAAACAACGTCTCCGCCTCGTCGGGCCAGCAAAGTCAGCGCCACGCGCGGCACGCCGATGTTTCCGAATACGCTGCTGTGCACGAAACGCCCGCCTGCGATCGCCGAAAATCTTCCCCAGCTGATCTGTTGCTGCAGATACACATCCTGATTCAACCGCTGCCCCGACGCGGAGGGCGGATAGTCCAGGTCCCCCACCACCCCGTTTTCATTCTCCACGCGATAGCCAACAGTCGTATGCGTCCAGCTTCGTTCCGAGTAATCGCCCTGGTATTCAAATCCCACGCGATTGATGTGATCGTATTCGTGTGACGGAAAATCGAACTGACCGTAGAGCGGGCTTACGCGGTCGGGATCGCCATTCAGGTTCACATCGTTATAGCGATAGAGATAATCGAAACCGGTAAACCGGTGCTGCCATCCGGAAGGCGCGGCCACGGCCAGTTCCACGCTCCCCAGAAGACTGTTAAGTTGCGACCATTCGCCGGGATCGGGCGGCAGCGGCACGTTTTCTGTTGCTCCATTGACTGTGACCGGAACCAGCGGGTCGTAGCCGTTGAAGCTCCATTCCCCGGGCACGCCGGTGTGACTGTTGGAGTGTCGCAGGTGCACGCGCATAGAAACCCGATCGCCCAGCGCAGCGCCTACATTCGCCCCCTGAAGTGAATCAGAATTAGCGTTGTTGATGCCAAATCCATTCGTATCGAATTGGTCGCCGAATACGTTGAAATCGAAAAGCCCGCGCGCGCCGGCAAGAGACGCGTAGCCGTTGGCTGTTCCGAAATTTCCGCCATCGGCGCCAAATCGAAATTCTGGAACGGGCGTGCTTCCGCTGCGGGTCCAGACCTGCACCACGCTGGTCATGGCGTCGGACCCGTAAAGCGTGCTCTGCGCGCCGCGCACAAATTCCATGCGGCTGGCCTCGGTGAGCGGAAGCGTGCCGAAGTCAAAAGTCCCGCCCGGTTCGTTGATTGTGACGCCGTCGACAATCACTTTGTTGTAGGTCGAGTCGCCGCCGCGCACGAACAGTGACGACAATCCTCCGCGCTGCCCGGCGGTATTCACGACGGCGCCGGGAAGAAATCGAACTCCGTCGTCGGCCGCCACCGGCTGCATGACGCCGAGCTGCTCGTTGTTGAGCGCGTCAACATCCGCGCCCGCAGCTTCGCCGGGCACCGGCGTGCGAGTCGCGCTGACCACTACGGTCTCAGACGCCGTCGCCAGATGAAGCTGCACGCTGACTTCCTCCGCGCGCGCGGGAACGTCGGCAATCTCCACCGCGAAACCGGGTGCCAGAACTTTGACCCGGTACTTCCCTGAATCAGCCGCACGAAAAATAACAATTCCCTCGGCCGATGTCGTCTGCGCAGAGAGAACCGCAGTCTCGCCCGCCCGAAGCAGCAACACCTGCGCATCCGCGACCGCGGCGGATTGCGGATCAACAACTTTAATTTTGAGATTGGCGGCAGAAGCAGCCGCCCCAAAGTCGAAGACGAAGCCGAATGCAAGAACGAAAACAAAAACTGCAACGCGAAATACGCGCATAACCATCCTCCTTTTCACGCGAAAGGGGTTGCGGTGGACGGATTGCGCCGGTCTCCTGGCTTTGCGAGTAAGGATGCGACCAGCATCCGGATTGGCGTCTGGCCTTCCCGGGATCGCTCCCAGTGACCAGCCGCAGTTTCCTCGCTTACAGTTGCGCGGCAGCGCGGGATTCACACCCGCTTCCCTGTCTTCGCCGAGCGGCAAAGACGCGCATTCCGAAGAAATTGAAAAAGAACAAAAAACTCGTCTGAGAAATCTACCGGGGCAGAGCGGTGTAAGTCAACCGTCCTGAATCGTCGCGATGTGACGAAGGAACAAAATCACCAACGGCGAAAGGCTTGAAGCGTCGCAACACTTTGACCCACAGGCTCTCCTTCGTGCAACTTAGTGTCCTTAGTGGTGAAAGCCTTGAACCGGACCATGCCGCGGCCATTGCATTCGCCGTCTTCACCCGCAATAAGGAAATTCCGCTGTCCCGACTTTCTGAATGTTGACCTCAGCAAATTCACGCACTCGATCAAGCGAGGCCTGCAACTCCTGTTGATACCTATCCAGGTCGCCATCCGCTGCGTCGCGCGGCACCGGGATCATCTTCCCAAACCGCATCAACACCCGCGAAAAAGGTTTCGGAATCATCAGCCGGTCCCAGGTGTTCAAAACCCACGCCCGCTCCACGGCCATATGAAATGTACTCAGAGGCACACCCGCCGATCGCGCCAGTGCCACCGGTCCCGGTTTCACCTGATAACGAGGACCGCGCGGCCCGTCGAGCGTGAAGGCAACTGTCCATCCCTCTTCAAGCGCGCGGCGCAAGCCGAGCAGCGCGCGTACCGCGTTGCGGCTGCTCGATCCTTTCACCGCGACAAACCCGTACCGGCGGATGATCCGTCCCATGTATTCGCCGTCATAGCTGTAACTGCTCATCACGCGCACGCCGATATCGCGGCAGATGTAAGTTGCGGGAATAATGCAGGCATGCCACAAAGAAACGATCAGCGGCCGCTGATCCACAGTTTTCTGCGCGCCCTCTTCCCGCGAAATGCAAACCCGCAGCGTCGGACCGATCAGCCGTATCACCCAGTACCCCGCCCAGATGATCAAGCTCAGCACGATCCTCTGCCGCAGAGTAAAGCGCCGCGGCCCGGACTCCGGTTCCGCAGCAGCAGGCGCTTCGCGAGTAGTCGCCGCAGTCACGGGGATATTGTAACGGGAAGACGCAAAGACGCGGCGTGCCTGCGCGACTCATGTAGAGAAGCGGCCTTGGCACCGGACTAACCACATCCGCTTAATTTTCCAGGTAGGAGTCAATCCACTTCTTAACGCTATGGCGGCGCTCATCCCCCGCCTCAAAGCGCACGCCGTAGGACTTGGGCTTGCGCCAGCTGACCACTCCGCGCACCGTAACCCGCGGCAGAGTCACGAGCGCGAAAGAAATTTCAACGTTCGAATGCAAGGTCAGGCCCGAGCTGATCTCGATACTGCTGGCCGTGAACCGGGCGCCGTCCGCCGACTTGATCGCCACCTCGGTAATCACCGGAACCCGCACGTAGCGCCGAAATTCATGCAGCACCAGCAGATGCGTGGCCCGCACCAGCTTGATCGCCGCCGGACGCTCCAGCGGCTCGCTGAACATGGCATTGATGCCGTACTTGGAATAGCGCATCGCTTCCTGCGCATTCCCGCCCAGGCCATAAATCACGCACCGGCTGTTCGAAGGAGAACTGCGCGCCGCTTCCATCACGGCCTCAGCTCCGGCGCCCTCACCCAGATTCAGCACGCACGCTTCAAATTTTTCGCGGCGCAGCCGCTCCGCAGCATTCGAAGACATCGAAACCGACTCGATCCCGAATTGCCGGAAGCACTCGACCAGCAAAGCCCGTGCCGACTCTTTTACGTCAACCAATGCAGTGCGCGCGGCGGCCTTTCGGGTGGAGGAGGCAGCAGGAAGAATAGAGGCCAAAGTTTTTTCCATAGTCGAGGGGACGACTCACTACTGGATTTCATTCTGGCGTGCCCCGCCGCACTTGGAAAGGCACAAAGGGCCAACCGCGAAGTACTAAAGTCTCATTACCCCGATTGCACCGCCGGACCACAAGAACCGACAATCGCGCATCTCTCTCACCCACAAATACTTACGAGCCGGAGGCTGCCCCACCCTTCGCGATTTTCGAAGAGCCTGCCCTGAGCTTGCCGAAGGGGTGGGTACCACGGATGATGAAGTGCACGGTCTTCTTACAAATCTCCCGGCCCGCCACCCGTCCCGCACTCTCTCCAAATCTTTTCCCAATTCCACAACCCAGCCGTCACCCCATTCGGCAACTTGAACCCCAGTTGATGCGCGAGCATGCACACTTGCCCGCGATGGTGAGCCTCATGCGCCAGCATGTAGCAAAGCATTTCCACGCCCGCCGGCCACGGCCGACCCCAACCGTCTCTGCGAAACTCCTCCACGCGGCCCCCACCGTCGAGCGCTTCCGCCAGCATCTCCGCGCAGCGAGCCGCGCTCTCCGCCAATCCCGCGCGAGCCTGCTGCGGCGTGCAGTGCGTGCGGCTGAGCTGCGCCGGAACCTTCAAATGCGGAGCCGTCAGCCTCACCCACTTCCCGCGGACATTGTGCATGTGCGTAAAGATCGCCGCAATGTCGCGCACTTTGCCCGGTGGTTTGGCTCTCCAAGCCGCAGGATCAAGATGCTCGATCAGCATCTGGTTCATCCGCTCATTAGCCGCAAAAGTCCGCACTGCAGCTCGCCCGAGCTGCGTCTGGACCGTGTACTTATGAGACTTGGTTTTGTGAAGCTTGGGTCGACGCGTCATCACGGCTCCCCGCCCCTAAGTGGAATACGACGACCTATAATACTTCCGGCCCGTCGGCAAAACCGGAAGTTATTCGATTCCGTTCGCCTGAGGAGGACTAAATGTTAACTCGTACTTTTCAGTTTCTGCTGGTCGCCGGTCTGGTTACGGGCACGTTACAGGCAGCGAACGATCCCTTCGTTGGCAAATGGAAGGTGAACCCGTCCAAAAGCAAGCTCAACGACGAAATGAAGGTTGAGGTCGCGGGCGCAAACCGATACGCCATCACCTTTGCCCCCGGCGCAGTCGACACAGTCGTAGCCGATGGAACCGACCAGCCAGCCCTCAGCGGGACCACCTTGTCCGTCACGGTAAAGGGACCGAACAGCTGGGTGGTGATCCGCAAAATGAAGGGCCGCACGCTGCTCACAGGGGATTGGACGCTTTCCGAAGACGGCAAAACCCTCAACGATGCCTATACGGAATACGCGCCCGACGGTTCGAAATCGTTGTTCTTGCCCTATGTCTACCAGCGGACCGCGGGGATTTCCGGTTCCCCGGGAACTAGTTTTCCGGGAACATGGGACAGCGACAGCGAGAAAGTGAAGTCGGGGATCGAACTCCAGATCGAGCCCTACGAGGGTGACGGCCTGTCATTCAATAGTCCCGGTGCGGAAATGACGAAGAAGATGAAGTTCGATGGCAACGATTATCCGGACCTCGATCCAAATGCGGATCCCGGCTCCGCATCTTCGGGCCGACGCGCAAACGAGCGCACTCTGGAAATCACGGATAAATTCAAAGACAAAATTACGGGAACCCGGCAGATCGAGCTATCTGCAGATCTCAAGACCTTGACGATGACCACGCGCCAGCTGGGTCAAAGCAGACCCAAAAGCATCCTTGTGTTTGATCGGGAATAGAGTTTGTTCCACGCGGCGGGGCTTGCCGATCAATTGCGTAGCGGTCATTGCCGTCAGGAATGTAGAATCCGCCGATGAAGCCACTCATCATCCTGGCGACGATATTGGCGGCTCTGACCGTAACCGCGCAAGAGGCGCCGGTCAATTCACCCTTGCTCGACCATCTTGCCGGCAAGTGGCTGCTGCAGGGGACCGTGGGCAAGCAATCCGTGACGCACGACCTCGATGCGGAGTGGGTGCTCCAGCACCACTACCTGCGCTTCCACGAAGTCTCGCGAGAGAAGAACGACAAAGGCGACCCGCAGTACGAAGCAACCGTATTCGTCGGCTGGAATGAGAAGACCAGGCAATATTCCTGCGTGTGGTTGGATGTGTACGGCGGATTAACATCGGAGTCCATCGGAGTGGCAGACCCAAAGAAAAAGAGAAAGAGAATGAGCTCGCTTTCGTTTTCACCGATGAGCACGGCGAAACCAGCTTAACCAACACCTACATCTACGACCCCAGGACCAACACCTGGGAGAACCGGATCGACAATATAGTCAAGGGCGAAGCCAAGCCATTCGCCCGATTCAAGCTGACGAGTCTGGAAAAGCTCCCGGCCCGCACAGGCCCCTGATCACCGTCCACTGACCCCTGCCCTTCAAACCCTGCCCTTCAAACCCTGCCCTCCAAACCCTGCCCTTCAGCCCTCCGTCTCAAAACGATCCACCTCGAGCGCCTTGTTTCACCGTGGCTATTTCACCACACTCGCTGCCGATATATCGGCATTCGCCCATAAGCCGCTCGTGATAAAAGGCTTACCGCCGGTCCACTTTTTGGCGCTTTTCCACAGACGTTCCTTCAGGAACACTTTTACAAATCGCAGTTGTGTTCCTTCAGGAACATTTCGTCAGAAAGGGGTGTCCACTCAGGGATTGCCAAAAGCAGCGTCCTACTCGGTCCAGCGGCGGAACAGCAGCGCGCCGTTGGTGCCTCCGAAGCCAAAGGAGTTCGACATGGCGTATTCAATTTCAGCCTTACGCGCCTGGTTGGGAACAAAGTCCATCGAGTCAGTCTCCGGATCCTGATTTTCCAGGTTGATGGTCGGAGGCAGAATCTGGTGGCGCAGCGCCAGCACTGTGATGCCGGCCTCGAGGCCGCCCGCGCCGCCGAGCAGGTGCCCGGTCATGGATTTCGTGGAGCTGACAGGAATTTTCCGCGTGCCAAAAAAATTGCGGATAGCATGCGCTTCAAGTGTGTCGCCGATTGGAGTGGACGTGCCGTGGGCGTTGACGTAGCCGACCACGTCAGCAGTCACGCCCGCGTCGCGCACCGCATTGCGCATCACGCGGAATCCGCCTTCGTGCTCCGGCGCCGGCTGGGTCATGTGGTAAGCGTCGCCCGACATGCCGTAGCCAGCAACTTCAGCCAGAATCGTTGCGCCGCGCTTGCGAGCGAATTCCAGTTCTTCCAGCACCAGTATGCCTGCGCCTTCGCCCATCACGAAGCCGTCGCGATCCCGGTCCCAGGGCCGGCTGGCCTTCTCGGGAGCGTCGTTGCGCGTGGAGAGAGCGCGCATGGCGGCAAATCCGCCCACCCCCATCGGAGTGATGGCGGCCTCGGAGCCGCCGGCAATCATCACGTCCGCGTCGTTGTGGTGGATGATGCGAAAGGAATCGCCGATGGAGTGGGCGCTGGTGGTGCAAGCCGTCGCGGTGGCTTCGTTGGGTCCTTTGGCGCCGGTGCGCATGGAAACGTGGCCGGCCGCGAGGTTGACGATGGCGGCGGGAATAAAAAATGGAGAGATCTTGCGCGGGCCGCCTTCCATCAGAGCGGTGTGCTCGCGTTCGATGATGTCGAACCCGCCGATCCCGGACCCGATGTGCACGCCGACGCGCTCGTCGTTTTCGGGAGTCACTTTCAGGCCTGACATCTTCATGGCTTCATCCGAGGCAGCGATGGCCAGGTGGATGAAGCGCCCCATCTTCTTCAGTTCTTTTTTCTCGATGAAGTTCAGCGGGTCGAAGCCCTTGACCTCGGCGGCGATCTGGCAGGCAAACTTGGCGGAATCGAAATGGGTGATGCGGGCCACGCCGCTTTTGCCGGCCAGCACCGCGCTCCAGACATCCTGTGTCGTATTGCCCACGCCACAGATCAGTCCGAGGCCCGTCACTACCACCCTGCGTCCCAAACCTATTTACCTGCTTTCGCGTGTTTGGAAATGTAGTCGACCGCGTCCTGCACGGTGCGAATCTTTTCGGCGTCTTCGTCGGGAATTTCGATGTCGAAGGCTTCCTCAAACGCCATGACCAGTTCGACGGTGTC
>JBEKDY010000022.1:0-26909 GCA_050014115.1 Candidatus Sulfotelmatobacter sp.
GCCCGCTTGGCTGCTTTGCGCTGCGCCTTCTGGGATTTCTTGATCGCCTTCAGTTGTTTCCGCCCGGCCTTTTTCGAATACTTGTGATACCGCTTGGCCGCTTGGCGGGCCTCGCGACCATTTTCTCCGATGCTTTTGTTTTCGGGGGTGGCTGCCATCGACCATGCCGGAGTGATGGCGGCGAACAAAAGCAGGAATGTGGCGATGCGTTTCATGAGCTGGATGCGCGAACTTACAGATATCTTACAACGGATGAACGGTATCGATTCGATTTCTTGCGACCGCTGCAGTAGCAAAAAGCGTACGCTCGGCGGCTGGAAGCGGGCTTCGGGCTTCAGCTTTCGGGCTTCGGCACATCCCATGCGGTGGGCTTTCGAGGGCGAGTGTGGGATGGGATGTGAGACGACTGACCTTCGGCGCTTGGGATGGGTTCCGCGGGGCTTCGCCTCCGCGGGACGGACGAGGCGTCCGTCGCCACATGGGCTATGCCAAAGCCCGAAAGCTGAAGCCCGAAGCCCGGTTTTCAGTCGCCGAAACCGATGCCGATGGCTCTCGCTGTGCGGACGACTTCGCCGTTGGGGTTCACGGATTTCAGGTGGCCGATGGCGTGGGCGATGTCGACGGAGACTACGGAATCGCCATGCACGGCGACCATCATGCCGAAGCCTCCGGCGGCGATCAGATCGACGGCCGCGACGCCGAAGCGCGTAGCCAGGATGCGGTCGAAGGGCGAGGGCGTGCCTCCGCGCTGAATGTGACCCAGCACACTGATGCGCACTTCCTTGCCGGATCCGTGCGCGATGGCGTTACCGATCAGGTTGGCGACGGAATCGGTGCGGCGGTTTTCTTTCAGCTCGGGCGGAAGCTTCACGCCTTCCGCGACAACAACAATCGTGAAGTACTTGCCTTGTTTCTCACGCGCGGCGATGAGCTTGCAGACGTGGGCGACGGTGAACGGAATTTCCGGAATCAGAATCACATGCGCGCCGCCCGCGATGCCGGCTTCGAGGGCGATCCAGCCGCAGTCGCGTCCCATAACTTCAACCACCATCACGCGATGATGCGAGGCGGCGGTGGTGTGGATTTTGTCGAGCGCGTCGGTGACGGTGTGCAGCGCGGTGTCGAACCCGAACGTGACCTCGGTGGCGGAAAGATCGTTATCAATGGTCTTGGGCACGCCGACAACTTTCAGTCCTTTCTGGAAAAGTTCATACGCGATTTTCTGGGAGCCGTCGCCGCCGATGCTGATGATGGCGTCGATGCCCAGCTTGTGCGCGTTGGCAATGACTTGTCCGGAAATGTCGCGCGTGACCTGGTGGCCATGCACCACGCTTTTGTAGTGAAACGGATCGCCGCGGTTGGTGGTGCCGAGGATGGTGCCGCCGCGGGGCAGAATGCCGGAAACTTTTTCGAGCGTCAGTTCGAAGGCTTTTTCCGGCCAGATGAGGCCGTCGAAACCGTCCGGGATGCCGATGACCTTCCAGCCGTGGCTCAGGATGGCGGCTTTTGTAGCGGCGCGGATGACGGCGTTGAGACCGGGAGCGTCCCCGCCTCCGGTGGCGATGCCAATGCATTTGATGTCAGACATGAATTCGTTGGTGGTCTTTCGTTGTCGGTTCGTCGTTGCTGGTTTTTCCAGAGGCTGACGGGGTGTAACCACGATCATACCGTTGGGATAGGTAGGGAGAGCAACGTTACGACCGGGCATGGCGGGTGGGGTGGGAGTCAGAAATGAAAATCCCCACTTCTCGCAAAGAATGCGAGAAATGGGGCACCCGTCCAGTGGATCGGGATCGAAACGTGGATCTTGGATGAACGTTACGCCGAGTGGCGCTGTTTGAATTCGTCGATCTTGTCCTTGGCCTTTTCTTTGGTGTCATCCACCGATTGGCTGATCTTCTGCCTGGTCTCGGCAGCCTTTTCGGAAGCGGCTTGCTTGCGCGATTCGTGAATCTCCTTCGCCGCGTCCTTAGCGTTGCCCCAGGTTTCCTTCACCGCGCCTTTGGTTTGGTTGACTACGCCTCTGTTGGCCAGCTTTTCGCTGCCAACAGTTTCACCGACGCTTTGCTGCACTTTGCCCACCGCCTGATCGACCTTGCCGCTCACCTGATCTTTATTCATGAGTTCCTCCTGATTTCTATTTTGTTTTGTTCGTAGCGTTTTCTTGACGCGATCACCCTTAAATCGTACGCGCCTGTCTCGCGTTCGCCATCGGGAGAACAGAGGAGAAGGGCGGAATTTGCACCGTAGCCTCGTTCTTGTGCTTGTTTCTGCACTTGCGACAACCCACACGCGGGTCAGGCCCGCTTGCGGGTTTTCGTTGCTGTCTTTCCGGCGGCGCGTGGCTTCTTGCCAGCGACCGCGGCGGTGCTTCTCTTTTTTGTCTTTTTGCTTGCGGTTTTCGTTTTGCTCTTTATTTTTTTCTTGCTGGTTGTTTTCTTTTTGGTTGCGGTTCTGAATGGAGGTACTAATTCCAGTTCCAGCTTCGACTGCGTTGAATGGCGATGGTGGCCATGCTGCAGGGGCTCGATGCGCGCAGCTTCGTTTTCCGTTCGCAGCCGAGTGTCTGCAGTTTTTTGGCGTTCTTCCTCAAGGTATTCCGGAATCGTTTGAGTGGTCATGGCTGCCAGTGTGGCAGAACTGGCTCGGTCAAATCTGTGTCATTTTGGCCACTCACTGGGTGCTGCGGCGTTTTAACGCCAATTACGAAACAGTAGCGCGGTTGTCGCGGCGCTTCGACGCGCAAATTTCGTGGCGTGGCCGCTGATCCCTGACCGTGACCCTGACCCTGACTCCAGCCCACCCAGCATCTCAAAACAATCCACCTCGAGCGTCCCATTTCACCGTGGCCATTTCACCACATTCGCTGCCGGTATATCGGCACTTACCCATAAGCCGCTCCCGATAAACGGCTTACCCCTCATCCACTTTTTTGCGCTTTTCCACAGACGTTCCTGAAGGAACACTTTCTCAAATCGCAGTTGTGTTCCTTCAGGAACATTTTGTGAGGCAGGGGCGTCGGGGCCATCATCAAAGTCTCTGGCCTCAAACACGATTCTGGGAGCAACCTTTGTGAGCGGACAAGCGCGGCGGTTGGCGATGGCGCAGTGGGACGTTTTTTCTTCGCGTCCTCTGGAGGGAAATTCTCTGGCAGTATTTTTCGATGGGCGCGGGCTGAGCGACGCAGAGATGCAATCGATCGCCACGGAGATGAATCTTTCGGAGACGACTTTCATTCTGCCCGGGGATGGGGCCGTGGGTGAGACGGATATGGAGCGCGAGCGCGGGGTGCGCGTCAGAATCTTTACGGTGCAGGAAGAACTCCCGTTCGCGGGACATCCCACGCTGGGCACGGCCTTTGCTCTGCGCGGGCAGACCGGCGCGCGCGAAGTGAAGCTGAACCTGAATGTGGGGACGGTGCCGGTGCGTTTTAGTGACGGCGCCAAAGACGATGGCGCCAGGAAAGATTCCGGACAAGCTTCCGGAAAGCCGGCGCCTGGACAACCGGCATTCGCGGAGATGACGCAGGTAAACCCGGTCTTCGGGGCCTTGCACTCCCGCGAAGCAATCGCGCAGGCAACCGGACTGCGGGTCGAGGACTTCGACGACTCCTTGCCTATCCAGACGGTCTCGACGGGGCTGCCCTACACGGTGACGCCGCTCAAGTCGCTGGCGGTGATCCAGAATCTGCGGCTCGACATGAACCGCGCGGCGGAGTATCTGGCGAAGAGGGACAGCAAGTTTTTTTATTTCGTGACTCGCGAAACCGTGGATCGCGAGGCCCGGCTGCATGCGCGCATGCTTTTCTACAACGGCGAGGATCCCGCAACCGGCTCGGCGGCCGGGTGTACCGCGGCCTGGATGGTGGCGCACGGCGTGGCCAAACCCGACGAGCAGGTCATGATCGAGCAGGGCCTGGAAATGAAGCGTCCGAGCCGGATTTTTGTGCGGGCATCCCGCGAGCCTGGCCCCAACCCCATGCACAACCATAACCGGATAGTTAACGTCCGGGTCGGAGGCAATGCGGTGGAGGTTTTGCGAGGCGAAGTTTTTCTGTGAGCAACCTCGCGCAAGCGGCAGAAAATGGCGCAGACCACGAGCGCGAGAAAAGAGCAATAGCCAGAAAGTCTCATTAGCGTCGGCGGCACTTTACAGCCGCGCGCCCCAGCCGTTAGCATGCAGGTCGCTCTTACATTCTTCAAATAGAGAAAACCATCCGGTAGCGCGCGATTACTTTTCGCGGCGCGGCGGATGCTAAAGGATTGATGAAGCCAAAGCGCACCATCCTGTGTGTAGACGACAACGAACAATCGCTCTCCCATCGCAAGATCATGCTGGAAACGCGGGGCTACCGCGTGGTGAGTTTCTCGCGCGGAGAAGAAGCCCTGGAGCGGTTTCGCCAGGGAGGCATTGACCTGCTGGTGACCGACATGGCGATGCCGGGACTGGACGGCCCGCAGTTGATCGCGGCCGTGAAGAACCTGTCGCCGCAGACGCCTGCCGTGCTGATCTCCAGCAAAGTGCGAATCTACAGTCACGAATCGCAGGCGGACGTGTTCCTCACCAAAGGCATGTACGCGCCGGCAGACCTGCTGGAGCGCATTCGCATCCTGCTGGTGCGAAAGCGCGGACCGCGACGCATGCAGCAGCGACCGGTGCAGGTGTCACCGCAGATCGGCGCGGCCTGATGCGCTCCTGGCGGCTGGCTTCGTGTAAGATCGTGCGTGGGCATGGCCGACGCATTTATCGAAGCGAAAGAACTGCGTAAGACCTACCACATCGGAAAGATCGAGGTCGAGGCTCTCCGAGGCATCTCCTTCAGCGTGCAGAAGGGGGAGTTTGTCAGCGTGGTGGGGCCTTCGGGCAGCGGCAAGTCGACGCTGTTCTACCTGCTGGGCGGCCTCACCCGCGCCGACTCCGGCAGCGTGGTGCTCGATGGAGACGACTTCGCGGCGCTCTCCGACGGCGAGCGCACCCGCATGCGCAAGCGAAAGATCGGATTTGTATTCCAGAAGTTCAATCTGCTGCCTACTCTCGATGCGCGATCCAACATCGCGATCGCGCAGGAGATTTCGGGCAATGGCGCGGGCGATCCGGCGCATTTCAATCGCATCACCGACCTGCTCGGGCTGACCA
Source organism: Candidatus Sulfotelmatobacter sp. (assembly GCA_050014115.1). GTDB lineage: Bacteria > Acidobacteriota > Terriglobia > Terriglobales > Acidobacteriaceae > Sulfotelmatobacter. The sequence goes on from JBEKDY010000022.1 coordinate 5,137, forward strand.
AGCGGCTGAAACATCGGCCGTCGGAACTCTCCGGCGGGGAACAGCAGCGCGTGGCTTTGGCGCGGGCGCTGATCAACAAGCCGGTGGTGGTGCTGGCCGACGAACCCACGGGCAATTTGGATTCCAAGAACTCGGAGATTGTGCTGAAAATGCTGCGCCAATCGAATCAGGAATTGGGACAGACGGTCCTGATGATCACGCATAATCCGGAGGCGGCGAAGTATGGAGACCGGATCATCCACATGCGCGACGGGCAGATTGTGAGCCCGGAAGAAGACCCGCAATGGGCGCCGCACTAAGCAGTGGATGCCGGTGTGTCACGGCGCGGGCTTACGTGCAGTCTTAGCCGACGTCGTGCTCCGGGTGCGCTTGCTTCAAGTGCCCTTCGAACTGCTGCTGCAGCGACTTGGCGTATTCCTGTTGGTTTGGGCGATGACTTCCGCCGCTTGCCTTGAACTTTGCGCTCGGGCAAGCGGTGCATTCAGCTTCTATCGGGATGGTCCCGAGCCATTTAGTGCCTCGAAGAGTGGGTTTTTTCGTTCCCATGTCTTGTTAAAAGAATACACCGCTAGTCCGCTGGACCTTCGGGCGCGGTAGTGGCTCACATTTGAAATTTCTTCGCGTACTTGGCGGCGTTTCTTCGCGTCCTTGGCGGTTAAAATCTGTTGCTTTTTCTCACCAGAACAACAGCCTTTAACCGCAAAGTTCGCAAAGGAAAAGCCGCAAAGGACGCGAAGAAATTCCAACAGAGCCAGTACCCAGGAGCGACTAACGTTGCTCGCGCGGAATGCGTCATTTATAATTGCAGCTGCTGAGCGGGAGTAACTCAGTGGTAGAGTGCGACCTTGCCAAGGTCGAAGTCGCGGGTTCAAATCCCGTCTCCCGCTCCAGATTCCTTAATCTCGAACTCCTCCCGATGGACTTTTTCCGCCCGGAAAGCTAACGTAGGGACGAGGGGCGCGGTACCCAAGTGGTAAGGGAGAGGTCTGCAAAACCTTTATGCGTCGGTTCGATTCCGACCCGCGCCTCCAAATATTTCAGCCCCTCCCCCATCAATCTTTCCTCCCTCAATCTTTCGCTTGCAAATCCTGCAACGTCTAGTCTCGCGTCAACGAGCTGCGACTCGAGTCAGCTGGCCGATGAAAACTCCGTAGGGTTCCAGGAAAACTTCGTCGCCTTTGGCGGAGGACTTGCCGGTCGCCACCAGGGTTTTCGCCGATGAGAAGCCGTTGCGTTTGAGTTCGAAGTTCACTTTCTTCGGCGATCCGGACATGTTGAGAGCGACCAGCACTACATCGTCTTTGTAGGCGCGCAGGTAGGACAGAACATTTGCGTCGCTCTCATTCAGGGCCGCGTAGCTGCCATCGAGAAGAGCCTTGCTGGTGTGGCGCAACTTGAGCACACTCTTGTAGAACTCGAGCACTGAGTTCGGATCTTTGGACTCGTCTGCAACGTTGTGGGTTTTGTAGGTGGGGGGGACGGGAAGCCACGGAGTTGCTGTCGAAAAGCCTGCGTTTGCGCTTTCGTCCCACTGCATGGGGGTGCGTTCGCCATCTCGGCCTTTTTCTTCGGGCCATCCGGTGCGGCCGATGGGATCCTTCACGTCTTCTTTGCGCGTGGGAGGAGTGGTCTTCATGCCGATTTCTTCGCCGTAGTAGATGATGGGCGTTCCGCGCAGTGTGAGATAGAGAGCGGCCATCAGCTTCGCGATCTGATCGTTGTGCCTGCCGTCGCCGTAGCGATCGTAGGAGCGTACGATGTCGTGGTTGCTGATCACAAACGTCGGCCAGCCGGAAGCGGCGTCGACTGCGGCGATCTGCTTGCGGAATTCGGCGGGCGAGAGTTTGTTGACGGTCGTGAAAAGAAAATCCATGGGCAACTGCAGTTCGTCTTTGCCCTGGCCATAGTAGCGGTTGAGCTCGGCAATATCGGCGGTCCAGGTTTCGCCGATCAGGACTGCATTGTTTTCGTCCGCGACTTTGCGCAGGCCGCGGAGCACGTCATGAACTTCGGGCAGCTTGGTGTTGTATTGGTCTTTCTCGAAAGGATCGCCGAAGTGATTCCTGCCGGGCTTCTCGATGGGGTTATCGTGCAGGTTGGGATCTTCGAATAAAGTGTCGACTGCATCCAGACGGAAACCGGCGACTCCGCGGTTATACCACCAGCGCGTCACGTCGAACATGGCGTCTTTCACGGCGGGATCGCGCCAGTTCAAGTCCGGCTGCTGGGCGTAGAAATAGTGGTAGTAATACTGATTGGTCTCGGGATCGAAGGTCCACGCCGAGCCGCCAAAAGTCGACAGCCAATTGTTGGGAGGCTGGCCGGGGGCTTTGCCATCGCGCCAGATATACCAATCGCGATGTTCGGAGGTGCGGGAGGACTTCGAGTCGAGGAACCACTTGTGCTGGTCGGAGCTGTGATTCACGACGAAGTCGAGGATGATGTGGATGCCGTGTTTTTTCGCTTCGGCGGCAAGGACGTCGAAGTCGGCAAGAGTGCCGTACATGGGATCGATGTTTTCGTAATCGGACACGTCGTAGCCGAAATCGACTTGCGGGGAGGGGAAGCAGGGAGAAATCCAGATGGCGTCCACGCCCAGGTCTCTGAGGTAATCGAGCTTTGAGGTGATGCCGTTCAAGTCTCCGACGCCGTCATTGTTGCTGTCGGCAAAGCTGCGGGGGTATAGCTCGTAGAATACTGCGTGCTGCCACCATGGATGGCCTTCGGCGTCGACCGCGTTGGGCGCGGTTTGAGCGGCGGCGGTCGCTAATAGAATGCAGAAAGCAGCCATCAGATACGGCAACCTCTGTGTCGTCTTTTCCATGTTCATAAATGCCTCCAGCCAAAATCTCTACGGCTTGCCAAAATGAAAGACGATCGTGTGGTGTTGATAGTCTTCACCGGTTCCCGGGATCTCGAAGTGAATCTTTCCCTCGCTTAACATCGCACTGTCAATCGAACTGATCTGTGACGGATTCCAGACTTCAAGTTCGTACTGCATTCCGGGCAGCCCTGAGACGTCAACCGTGAGCTGAGTTCGTGCAGGATTCCACGATTCGGAGAGGACGCGCAGTTCGCGGCTGGCGCTGCCGAGCGGTGGGAGTTCGTTCGACAGCGACACACCGAAATCATTCTGCACGCGGATCACCACGCGGTTGGAGCCGGCATGCGCGGGGAAACGCACAGACACGTGTTGGTCCTCGCCGTTCGGTTGCACTTTGAAGGGCAACGGCCGGCCGTTCATCTCGACGCTGACCACTTTCGCGCGCAGGCTGAGAGCAGGGGAGAAGTTCACCCAACAATCTCCCGCGCCGGTGGACTTGGTTTCGAGCACGATGCTGTCTGGTGTTTTGTGATATTGAAAATCCACGGCGACTGGTCCCGCGTGAACGTTATGAATGGCGAAGGAAGTCCAGTCGGCCGGGGTGTGCGGAGTCAGCGAGATCGTGTGGTTCGCCGCATCTACCTGCAATCCGAAAAGGCCGCGCAGAATGGGGCTGATGACCATGGCCGCGGACCAGATCTGGTGCGGTGAACTGGTGGAGAAAGATTGGTAGTAATCTCCGGACAGGACTTCTGTGAAATGACCGAGTGAGCCGTCGAGGGCCAGCAGCGCGTTTGCGCGCAGGTTGAAGTAGGCCGGCAGGGAGCGATGATAGTTGTACTCTGCAACGGAAGCCCAGCCGGTGAACAGCGGCCAGACGGAGCCGAAATGGTAGCCTGATCCGTCGTAGGATTTGGAACGCGACGAGATGATGCGCATGCCCCAATCGGTTTCGTGCTCGGCCTCGGAGAGTTGCGTAATCATCTGATCGGCGTGGGCAGGATCGGGCAAACCGAACCACATGGGCACGGTTGCCAGAACGCTGGCTTCGTCGGATCGTTGGTTGTTCTGGGTCAGGGCAAACGCGTAAATCTTTTTCTCGGGTGACCAGAAACTTTGATCGAGCAGCGTACGCTTCTCGTCGAATTCTGCGGCCAGCTGTTTTTTCACATCATCTTTGCCTGCGAACCCGGCGAGGCTGGAAAGGGCGCGCAGAGCCTCAACTGCCAGCCCAGCCTGATAGAACTCGTTCTTGACGGGCAAGAGCGGACCACCCTCGACCCAGCCGTGGCCTACTCCGGCATTTTGCGCGAGGCCCTGCGCATCGTAGGTGGAGCGCAGGAATTGATATGCCCTCCAGGCATTGTCCCAATGGTCGCGAAGAAAGGCGAGGTCGCCGCTCTGCGTGACGTAATCATTCATGGCGATGATCAAAAGTGGAGTGGCATCGGCGGACACGTAGGGATAGGGATAGTCTTTGAACCAGGGAACAAGACTCGCGCTCTGCGAAATCTCGTGCGGAACCTTGCCGTCCGCGCGCTGGTATTTGCTGATGAACTCGAGTGCGGTGCGGGTGGTGGCGTAGTCTGCTTCGGCGTTTAAAGCGAACGAGGTCCACAAAGAATCGCGGCCGAAAAACCAGGCGAATCCCGGACGCTGGGTGGTGCCGGAAGTTCTGTAACCTGCAACCAGGCCGGTGCCGAGATAAGGGTTGTTTACCAGTCCCTGGATGGTGCTGATGCGCGCCCAGTCGTAGGCTTGCTCCAAGGTCGCGTCAGGCAGTTCCAGGCTTACGGTTTGTGCGAGATAGTTTTGGTAGTAGCCGGCGGAATCGCGCAGCAGGTCCGCGAAGGAGGCCGACAGGCGCTGATAAGTTTTATTGGCGTCCTCGATGCCTGCGATGGATCCTGCGATCACCAGCAGGCGGGTTTCGCGTCCCTTGGGCGTGACGCCCAGGCGAAACGAGTTTTCATTTGAAGACGAGTAATTTGTTTCGTAGGCCTGGTGCGCGTCCTGCGCGGTTGGAGAGCCCACGATCGCAGCAAACCTTCTGGTTTCTTCGCCGAAGACGAAGGCGCGACGCTTCGGGTCCCAATCGACGTCTGTGCCGCCGATTGCCGCCGGCCATTCGAGGGCGAAATCCGCGACGAAGGCGGCCTCGATTTCCAGCGGTTGTTCGGTTTCTATGTCGAAGAGAATTACAGCTCCTTGCTCTTGCACCGGGACAAAAAGCGTTTCGCGCACGCGAAACGAATCGCCCGCGTAGAGCAAGGTCGCCGACTCGGGACGCACCACCAGCGTGCGAGACAGACTTTCCGCGGGCAAGGCGCGGTCGCCGGAGTGGAAGGTCAGATGCAGGTCGCGAAAAATCTTCAATGGATAGACCCAGGCTTCCATGCGTCCAGACTCGTCGCCGAACAAGGCTGCGCGGGTTCCGACTACAGGGAGGAACTCCCAGGTGCGAACGGTTCGCGACAACTGTGGAGTTGCTTCCTTTTGTTGCGCGGGTAGAGAGGCGGGGAACATAAGAAGTAATAAGAAGAACAGGAGCGCGAGGTCTGAAAAATCGAATCGAGCGCTGCGCCCCGCGGGAAGCGAATTACCGGTCGCGTTGAACTGAATGGTTGCGGCGGCTGGATGGGACCGTCGCACGCTTGCGCCGGAGCTTGCTGAAGGAAGGCTCACGACAAGAATGAGAAGCAGCGGCGAATTCTAGCACGACCTGCGCCGCAGGTTCGATGATCACACAGATTTAAATCGGCAACACAACAGGGTTTAGCGCTTGGTCACTGAATCGACGGCGCTTCTGCTACGCCGACGTAGGTGTCGGCTCCCCCATAGTAGAAGAGTTCGCGGCCCCTGAAGAGCGCGTTGCCTTCCACGAAAACTACATTGGGGACTTGTCCAACTTTTTCCCATTCTTTTTCCGGAAAGAACACCGGCTTGTCGCTGCGCCAGATCAACCGCCGAGGATTGTCGCGGTCGAAGACGGCAATGCCGGTGCGGTAGGTGAGCTTGTCATCGGCGCCGTTGTAGATGAGATAAATCCCGTGAGAGGTCACGATGGGAGACGGCCCCGGTTCTGCGACCCGGGAATCAAATTGACCTTCCCGCACCGGCAACACCGGAGAACCTGTGGCTTCTGTCCAATGGATGAGGTCGGTAGAATAGGCCAGTCCGGTTTGATCTTTTTGGTCGGCGGTCGTGCCGAGGAAATACATCCAATATTTCCCGCCGATTTTTTCCGGTATGATCGCGCCCGACTTGGTCCAGCGCACGTTCCAGTTTCCTCGATATGCGGGAAGGATGACGCCCTGGCGCTGCCAGTGAATCAGGTCTCGCGACGTTGCCAGGCAGAGCTGTGCGTCTTTCTTGTTATACGCGGTGTAGGTGAGGTAATAGACATCGCCGAACTGGGGATCGCTGAAGTGAACCAGGCGCGGGTCTTCAACGCCGCCGCCTTTTTCGTAATTTTCTGTAGGCCACAGGACTGGCTGGTCGCGCCGTGTAAAATGCAGGCCGTCGCTGCTCTCGGCGTAGCCGAGTCGCGAGGTGCCCTGCTTGTCCTGAGCGCGGTAGAGCATGATGACCTTGCCCGCGCGCACTACGACTGCCGGGTTGAACGTGCCGGCCGATTCCCAATTGTCGCCTTGTGGCGACGTAAGCGGCGAGATGACTGGAGTCTCGGACACACGATGCCACGCCCCCGTCGGCCAACTTGCGCTATGCTGAAGATTCAGCGTCAGGAGCAGCGCCAGAAAGCCGGTCCAGCTGGCGTGATGATTGGAACGGATCATTTTGTGAGAACCGACTTGATGCGACGGTCCGAATTGCTCAATTGCTATTAACGAAAGCGCTGCTGTGAACGCCGGCGCCGTCCCCAAGCGCCGTATCAAGTACGATGAGTGCTCTCCGATTCTCGCGCACCCTGCTGGTTCTGGCAACGATCTGGGGCACATTCTTTGTCGTATCTGCGATCGCGTGCCCCGCCCCGCTTGCCGCGCAGACGAAATCTGCCGCAGGCGCCGCTGCGACGGCGTACGAGGCCGGTCGAGCCGCGTGGGAGCGGGGTGACATGGCGGCGGCGCACGATGCTTTCGCAAACGCGGTGCGGCTCGATCCGCGGAGTGCTGACGCGCAGAACATGCTCGGCCAGGTGCTGTTGCAGCAGGGGCAAGTCGATGACGCGATCGCGCATTTTCGTGTGCTGGTGAAACTGCGTCCGACTCTGGCCGTCGCACACGCCTATCTGGGTCAGGCTCTGCAAGCGCAGGCTCTTCAAACCCAGGGACCGCTGGACGAAGCCGTAACCGAATTTCGTCTCGCCGTGCAGTTGGCGCCAAGAACTCCACAGGCCCACGAGGCACTGGGACGCGTGCTGAGCTTGCTGCAAAAAACCGACGAGTCCGCGGCGGAAATCAAAGAAGCCGTAAGGCTTGCGCCCGAGCGGCCGGAGTATCACGATGAACTGGGCGCACTCTGGGCGCAACAATCGAAATTCGCGGACGCGGAAAAAGAATTCCGCGAAGCATCGCGCCTCAACCCAGACTATGAGCCAGCTTTATTGCATTTGGGGGTAGTACTCGCGAGTGAGGGCCAAGCGAAGCAGGCACAGGATTCGCTGGATCAGGCCATCAAACTTGATCGCAACGACGCCGTTGCCTGGTACCAGCGCGGACTTCTGGAGCAGGCCGCGCAGCCTGACGAGGCTCTCCGTTCTTTTGAACGGGCCGTCGCGTTGAAGCCGGATTTCGCAACCCTGCAAACGAGCTTCGGCCTGTTGCTGCAGCGGCGCGGCGATTTGGAACGGGCGCTGACCGCGTTCTCGAAGGTGGTGGAGCTGTCGCCGTCCGATCCGGAAGCGCACAATAATCTTGCTCTCGCGCTGATGCAGCAAGGCGGAGCGGACGCGGCTATTAAGGAATTTCAGCGAGCTCTCCAGTTGCGCCCCGGCGACGCAGGATTTCTACAAAATCTGGGCACCGCTTATTTGCAGAAGACGGATTTTGATGAGGCAGCGAGCCAGTTTCGCGCAGCTTTGCTTCTTGATCCACAACGCGCCAGCTTGCATTACGATCTGGCGCTGGCGCTTAAGCTCAAAGACGACTTGCCGGCCGCAATGGCTGAGTGGAAGGAGGCCATTCGCCTGGATCCTAAGCTGGCGGATGCCCATTACAGTTTGGGCATTACGCTGTGGCAGTCGGGAGACTTTCCGGCAGCGGCGGAGCAAATGCGGCAAGCGATTCAGATTCAGCCCGATTACGCCGAAGCTTATTACATGTTGGGAACGGTTTTGAAGCAGATGGGCAAGTTGCCGGAGGCGGCTGATGCGCTACGCAAAGCAACGCGGTTGCAGCCGGATTTCGCGGGGGCGCATACCACACTGGCGTCGATCCTGCGTCAGCTCGGGGATTCCGCGGGAGCGGCCGCGGAAAGCAAGCTGGGCGCGGAAATCACAAAAGAGAAAAACAATCTGCAGGCAGCTACCTTTGCCACGAATTCGGGTCGCCACTTGCTGAGCGCAGGCGACCTCGACGGTGCGATTTCGCAGTTCCATTCCGCCCTAGATGCCATGCCGACCTACGCCGCGGCTCACTATCAGTTGGGGTTGGCGCTGCGGCAAAAAGGGGATGCCGACGGGGCAAAGCAAGAGCTTCAAAGAGCCGCTGACCTCGCTGCGCATGCGACGCCGCCATCGAATTAATGTAGGAGCGTTCAAGACTTGTACCGGTTGCTGAAAGTCGCGCGTCTGGCGTGTGCGCTTCTCGCCCTGGCGAGCCTCGCGTCTGAGAAAAATGCTGCGCAGATTCAATCGACGAAATCTGTTGCGGCCTCTGGCGAAAGTGGATACGTCGGCAACGAGGCCTGCGCGCGCTGCCACGCCGCAATCTTCGAGTCCTACCAGCGGACGGCTATGGCCCACGCCAGCGGGCCAGCGATCGATACTGTGGCGAGCGACGCTGTGACTCCCGTGGAGTTCGATCACAAACCTTCGGGCGTTCATTACCGTATCTACCGTGAGGGGGGACGCGCCTGGCTTAGTTACGATCGTCCCGGCGACGATCGTCCGGGGGGTTCTTCGCTTCACGGGAAAAAAGAATTGCTCTACTACATTGGTTCGGGACGTCGCGGCCGCAGCTATCTATTCGAGACGGATGGTTTCCTCTTCGAGTCTCCGGTGAACTGGTACGCGAATAAACAGACCTGGGACATGGCGCCGGCCTACCAGTCGGCAAGCGAGATTCCGTTGAATCTTCCGGCCTATACCAGTTGCCTGCACTGCCACGTGAGCGGGATGCAAGCACCGTTGAAGGGCACAGCCAACCGCTATCCAACTCCCGCGTTCACGCACAACGGAGTGTCATGCGAACGCTGTCACGGGCAGGGTGCGGCACATGTGAACGCAACGGCGCACGGAAACGATGGCGCGATTGTGAATCCGGCGAAGTTGAGCGCGGCGCGGCGCGACGAGGTGTGCATGCAATGCCATCTCGAGGGCAAGGTTGCCATTGAGCGCGCGGGGCGCCACGTTTACGAGTTTCGTCCGGGAGCGGCGCTCGCGGACTACATCCGCTATTTTGTGCTGGTTGGTGGGCAGAGTGCGGGGCAAAGTGCACGACTGGGCGCAGTCAGTCAGGTGGAGGCTCTGGCGCAGAGCGGCTGCAAGAAAAAAGCGGGCGACGCTATGTGGTGCGTCAGTTGTCACGACCCACATCGGTCTCCTGCGCCGGAAGAGCGGGTCGCGTACTATCGCGGGAAATGTCTGGCATGTCATGGCGAATCTTTCGCAGCGAAGCATCACGTTGATCGTCCGGATTGCACTGGATGTCACATGCCTTCTTCACCCAGCACCGACGTGGCGCACACGCAGGTCACGGACCATCGCATTCCGCGGCGGCTGCAGGTCTCGCCGCAGTTCATGCAGGGCGCGGATGAGCGTGGAGCGGCGCCAAAATTGGTGCCGTTCCCGGATTCGCAGGAGGTTGATCCGCGGGACCTGGCGCTGGCGTGGGAATCGCTGGTGGAGAGCGGGATGACTGCGGCTGAACCGCAGACGCAAAAACTGCTGGCGGCGGCGCTGAAGGAATCTCCGAATGATCCGGCGATTCTTGCTGCCCTGGGATACATCGAACAAAAGCATGGCGCCACGGAGAATGCTCGGGAACTCTACCAGCGGGCGCTTCGCGCCGATCCTGATTCGATTGACGCAGCAACTAATTTGGGTGTGATCGAAGCGCAGAAGGGGCATCTGCAGGAAGCGGTCAAGCTTTGGCAGGATGCGTTTCAACGAGCGCCCGATCGCAGCAGCATTGGCATGAACATGGCTCGCGTTTATTGCCAGTCAGAAAAATACGACGAGGCGAGAAAGACTTTGGTTCGAGTGCTGGAGTTCAATCCGGATCTGGACTCGGCAAAGAAAATATTGTGGGAGCTCAATCGTTCCCCCGCGAGCTGTTGGCGTTGATGGCCTTGAGAGAACCGCGCGGGTACGCAGGATTCGATGCGCGAGGGTTTGCGCCTGAGATAGACAGCCATTCGTCGGCGCTCGTAGAATTTATCCGGGGCTGCGCTTACGGCGTTTCTATGCGTGATAGTAGTTTTGCTTCGTCCACGGGTCGCTGCCTATGCTGGGCGTTTACGGCTATGTGCCTCGCGTCGATCGCGCTGGCGCAACAGGAAGCCGTCGATCTCGATGGCAAAACGGTCGATCCTTTCGCTGCATCGTCGGGCAAAATTGTGGTTCTGATTTTTCTTCGCAGGGACTGCCCCGTCTCCAGCCGCTATGCGCCGACCATTCAGCAAATCAGCGCGCAATATCAGCGCAAGGCGAATTTTTGGCTGGTGTATCCCGACAAGGCTGAATCCGGGCAAACCGTTCGTCAATACGTTTCAGATTACGGTTACCGGCTACCGGCGCTGCGAGATCCGGACCACACACTGGTGAAGCGGGCGCTCGTGCAGATCACGCCGGAGGTTGCGGTGTTTGATCGCAAACACAATTTAATTTATGACGGGCGAATTGACGACTGGTATGTTGTGCCTGGCCAGTCACGTGCAGTGCCCACGACGCACGAATTGAATGATGCGATCTCGGCCGCGCTAGCGGGTAAATCGGCGGCAAGACGTGAAGTCAGGGGAGTGGGATGTTATATCTCGGACCTCGAGTGAATCGCGGGACCCACGGGCTGGCTTGGTCTTTGGCGTCATGGTTGCTCAGTTCGCGGTTGCTTACCTCGTGGCCGCTGTCACTCAGTCTGCTTACTATTCTGGGCGTGGCAGCGGCGGTGTCCGGATGGCCTGCGGTCCGCGCTGCGTCCGAGCCAAAGCGCGCGGGACGCGAAATTACTTTCAATCGTGACATAGCTCCGATCGTGTTTCGCTCCTGCGCCACGTGCCACCAACATGGAGAGGCCGCGCCGTTTTCTTTGCTGACCTATTCTGATGTGAAGACACATGCGCGGCAGATTGCCGAAGTCACCGAGGCGCGGACGATGCCTCCGTGGCTTCCGGAACCGCAGACGTTGAAGTTCGCCGACGACCTGCGCCTGTCGGAGGCGCAGATCAAGCTTTTTCGCAACTGGTTCGACCAGGGAGCAATCGAAGGCGACGCTCGCGATCTGCCGCCCGGGCCGAAAGTTGCCGAGGGTTGGAGGCTGGGCACTCCGGACCTGATTCTGACGGCGGAGAAGCCGCTGACTCTGCCGCCGCAAGGAACGGACACTTACTGGAATTTTATTTTTCACCTCCCCATTCGGCAGACACGGTGGGCAAAAGCGATTGAGATTCGTCCGGGGGACAAGCGCTACGTGCACCACGCCAATATTCTCGTGGATCGCGCGGGATCGCTGCGTTCGCGCGAGGCGGCGCCCGGGGCCGGATTTGGAGGAATGGAGATTCAGATTGAGTCGCAGACGTTCGATCCCGACAGCCACTTGCTTTTCTGGAAACCGGGAACCATTCCTTACGTGGAGCCCGACGGAATGGCGCTGCGGCTGGACAAAGGCACAGACCTGGTTTTGAATACGCACTTGCAGCCGTCGGGAAAAACGGAGGTGATCCAGCCCAGCATTGGAATTTATTTCACCGAACATCCCGCGACGAAGTTGCCCATGCTTCTGCAGTTGGAGAATGACGCGAAGCTTGACATCCCTGCGGGACAAAAAGATTTCCTGGTAACGGATGAATTCAAGCTGCCCATCGATGTCGAGCTGCTGGCGATCTACCCGCACGCGCACTATCTGGGGAAAGACATTCAGGCGTACGCCACTTTCCCGGACGGCAGGAAAGAAACCCTCATTCACATTCCGCGGTGGAACTTGAACTGGCAGGCGGTATACCGCTATCAGGAACCAGTTCTGTTGCCCAAAGGCACGACGGTAAGTCTGCGGTATGTGTATGACAATTCGGAAGAGAATCCTTTGAACCCGAATCGTCCGCCGGCGCGCGTGATGGGCGGCAACCGTTCGAGCGATGAGATGTGCCACTTGTGGCTGCAGGTTCTGCCGGTGCATTACGATTCGGCGCGCGGTGATCCACGCATGGTGCTGCAGGAAGCTCTAGCCAGGCACAATCTGGAGAAAAATCCTGCCGACTTTGAAGCGCATTACAATCTCGCGGCAATGATGCAAGCGAAAGGCCAACTCGCTGACGCAACAAAAGAGTACGAGGCCGCGCTGCACCTTCGCCCGAACGACGCGGCCGCAAACAACGCACTGGGCGCGGCGTTGCTGGCCGCCGGAAGGCCCGATAAAGCGGTACAGTATCTCTCGCGAGCGCTGCAACTCCGTCCGGATTACTTTGACGCGCACTACAATCTTGGGCAGGCGCTGGCTTCGCAAGATAACTTCGAGGATGCAGCGAAGCAGTTTCGCCAAGCTCTGCTAGCGCAGCCCGACGACGCCAACGCTGAGGCGAATCTGGGATCGGCTCTGGCTGAGATGGGACAATTCGCAGAAGCGAAATCACATTTCGAGCGCGCGCTGCAGATTGATCCACATCATTCGCTGGCAAAAGAGAATCTGGAGGAATTGCTGCGATTGACGAACCAGCGTTAGATTCGCTGATCGGTTGAGGGACTCGCGCAGACGACTCGAACTTGGGTGCCCGGATTCAAGATGAAGTCACCATATCACGGATTAGACGGAGACCGATTGGCTCGATGGATGGGGCTCGCATTGTTTCTGTGGGTTTGCACGGCAACGGGGATCGCACAACAGGCGGGGCGGTCCGATACATCGCAGAACGCTTCCGGGGCGTCCGCTCAAGTTGCGCCTGAAATCGTCCAAGCGCGCAAGCTCACGGAGCAAGGGAAATTCGACGAAGCGATTGCCGATCTGGAGGGGCTCGAAACTGGCGCGCCCGATACAAAGGGATTGGACCTGGAACTGGGTACGGCATATTACAAGAAGGGCGATTTCCCTAAAGCGATCGAGCATCTGAAAAGAGCGTCGGCCGCTGATCCGGCGAATGGCGAGGCGGCGCAGCTTCTTGGGCTTTCCTATTATCTGGGCGGTCACCCGGCGGACGCGATCCCTTTGCTGGAGAAAGTTCAGGGCTGGTTTCCGCGCGCGAATGTGGACGCGGCCTACATTCTGGGAATCTGCTACATCCAAACCAAGGACTATCCGCAAGCGCGCAAGGCGTTCGCCAGAATGTTTGAAGTGCCGCCGGACTCTGCCGCCAGCTATTTGTTTACGGCGCGCATGCTGTTCCGCCAGGAGTTTGATCCGGTCGCTGAAGAGTACGCGCTGAAGGCAGCCGCACTCGATCCAAAGCTTCCGCTGGCGCATTTCCTGCTGGGCGAGTTGTATCTCTACAAGTCGCGAGTGCCCGAGGCGATCGCCGAATTTGAAAAAGAAATCGCAATCAATCCCGGACACGCTCCCGCCTATTACAAGCTGGCCGACGCCTATTCGCGCATCCAGAAGTTTGAAGACGCGGAGCGGTTGCTGCAGCGCTCGATCTGGCTGGATGCAACCTCGACTGGACCGTACGTTCTGATGGGAAAAGTTCTCGAGAAGAAAGGCGAATTCGAGCTGGCCATTCGCGCGCTGCAGCGGGCGGCCACCATGGACCCCAACAACCCGACGACGCATCATCTGCTCGGCCAGGCCTACCGTGACATGGGCAAGAAAGACGAAGCCGAGAGCGAACTGAAACTGGCGGAAGAGTTGCAGATGCGGCAGAATTCGCATCCGTAATCGGCTTGAGTTCAAATGGACGGTGGGTTAGGACGAATCGTGTTGTCATCCGGAGCCAGCCGGCGCACTCTTCGGCGGTTTGTCTTTTTCTTCGGACTCGACCGAAAACAGCATGTAGCGATCGAAGCTGTGCCGGCGATAGTAGCGGTGCTTGCGGAAATTGAAATAGATCTCCGCGCTTTTCGGAAGCCAGAGTGAAGTGCTTTTTTTCGCGAACGGGATCGCTCCATATTCCACGATCTGGTGTTCGCTCAGTAGTTGGATCTCCGGCATCGGCTTGACCAGTTCCGATTCGATTCGCACAATCTCGAAATTGTCCGCGGTGATCCAGGCGCGGCCCTTGAGCTTTACGGGATGCACCTGAGCACCGACCTTGTAGCTGTGCATCCGGACCGGGCGGTCTTCGCGCTGGCGGAAATGCACGACCCACGTCGCCTGGCCGTGCCAATCGCCCAGGCCTTCGCACGAAATCTCAAAGTTGTCGCGCATGTGGGGATGAAACACGAGAGCCAGCGCGGCAAAACCGGTGCTGGAGATCTGATCGGGATAGCCGTCGAGATTCAGCTTGTCGGCGCGATACTCATTCACCGAAAGGAACCCAGGCTCGGACTCCGTGATGGACGCGACGTAGTTGAATTTTCTGGTCTCGGTCCGCGTGGGAGTGCCGAACTCGTCCAGCCGCTGATGCAACAAATCCTCGACCGCCGCAAATCGAGTGACATCCTGCGATAGTTCCTGCACTCGCTTGCCGGATTCTTCGATCACTCGCTCCGAGGGGCAGGCGACGCCGGCGGCAAGAGCGGGCTTCATTTCGTCGACACCTGCGGGTTGCCACGATCTAACGGACGGTCCGGGAGCGGAGAGAGCCAGGAGTGGATCGACGCCTGTAAGCTTCGCTTCGGCTTTCGCGTCGGAATTCGCTCCAGCATTCACAGGATTCCCGGCGTTCTGCGCTGGCACAGAAGTGGAATCGCGTTCCCTGATCTCGGCGATCAAACTGCGCACCTGCCCCGCCATGGGATGCCGCGGCGAGGCTTGCAGAAAAACATTCAGCGCCTGGATGCCTTCCTCATCACGGCCCAATCCCAACAAAGCCTGGCCAAGAACGAGCTGTGCTGGGCTCGCAGCAGTCTTCCCCTTTTCGATTGCGGATTGTGCCTCGTCCCGCGCTTTGCCGAAATCTTGTTGCCGCAGATAGGCGTCGGCCAGCAAGTTATGCGGCAACCAGTTTCCCGCATCGGCCGCGATCGCCGACTCCAGAGCGGAGCGGGCCGCCGGATAGTTGCGCTGCTCGAGTGCAGACCTTCCCAGCAGCGTCAGCGCCTGAACATTATTCGCTTTCAAGGCCGCCGCAGCGCTCAAGTAATTCTCCGCCTGCTCATAGTCTTTCTTCTGAAAGTACAAATACCCGAGAAGGAAATTCAAATCCGGGCTGGCGGGAGCCGATCTAAAGGCATCGCTCAATTGCCGCTCCGCCTCTTTGAGATTCCCGGACTTGAGGGCGGAAATCGCGTGCTTCGTTTGTTTGCGTGCCTTCGGAGACATGACGCCGGCAGCCACGTCCAGGTTTATGGCCGATGGGTCCCGGCGCAGCACGATGTCCATCTCCAGCGGCCGCAGCGAACTCAATACCTGCAACTCTTTGTGTACGCTGAAATATCCGACTGCACTCACTTCCACGTCATAACTTCCATACGGAACGTTCGCGAAGACGCCCTTGGATGTTTCCTCCGTGGTCTGCCAGATCGCCGTTTGCGCGTCCAGGTTCACCAGCTTCAGAAGCGCCTGCCGATCGAGGTGGGTCCTGCTGTCTTCGGCGAACACGCTGAAGACGAGCACGCCGGTCCCAGGAGCGGTGTTGTAAGACGTGGATAAGCCGCTCAGGGTGCCGGGATCGTTAAGAATGCCCGATCGTTGAGCAGATGCTATCGCGGTCAGAACGTTAAAGAAGAATACAGCGCAGACGACCAGAGAAAAGTTCGCTCGTACGCAACTGCTGCGCGACATAAGATCGACGAAGTGTTCCACAGTGGAGCAGCGGGGTCAAACGGATTCGTGAACAGCCACCGACTCTACGCCCCGAAAAAATCGAAGACCATACGCTGCCCTCACCCGAGAAACTAATGACCTCGGCTTCGCACTGCGATCAGATCTTCCTTCACCGGCACTCCGTGGGCAACTTTTATCCGCAAGAGAGCTTCGAACGGCTTGAGATCACCTGGCTTCGAGACGCCGAGACGCTGTAACAGCTCGGCCAGCGAATCTTCCCGGCAAACGTACTCCACGGCCGCCTGGGTGCCGAAGGTGGAATTGCCCGCCAGGATCAGGATGGATCGCTCCGGGTCAAGCCCGGGCAGTAGTCCGATCACGGCATAATCTTCGGTGGTCGCCTGGTTTGCGGGAGTGGCAAAGTACATTGTCGACTCGCCGGACTGCGGATGAACATTAAGCACCCCGAGATCGCCTTTGCGGGGACCGGAATCCACGCGGCGGAACACGAACTCTCGCGTTCCGGGAACATCCAGCAGTGTGAGGTTCTCCGAGGGGGACCCTACAAAAATCAGGTCGTTATTTTTCGCGTCATCCAATGAGAACAGGGCTCCGCGTTTCACGCGAAGCTGTCGGTTGAGGACGCCGAAGACGCGGTCGAGCTGGTGAACCGCCAGCACTTCGCCTACACCTGTGTAGTGGTCGAGGACAAAGGCGCGAGAATCGGAGGCCGCGTTGAAGTACCTCATGCCGGTCTCCGGCCGGCCAACGAAGCTGCCATTGCTGAAGATTACCCACGGTTGTTGCGGACCGCTGACGAAGTTGTTCCAGAAAACCTGGTAGGCCGCAGGAGCGGACTGCCTGGCGCCGCCTTGGGTCCGGGATCGCGTCACCAGCAACACTCCCACCGCCGCCAGCGAAACCAGCAACAACACCGCCAGCACAACAACCGTGATCACCCAAGGCCGTTTGGATGTTTCGTCCGCTCTTGCCGCCTGTTTCGCGAATCGCAGGCTGACGCCAGGCAGCGTTTCCGTAGAAGCGGGCGGAGTCCGCACATGGAAGGTCAGAGCATAGGAGCCTTTGGGCAGCTCGACCGCGATGGGATCGTCGGGGCCTTCATGGGAGTAGTACTCCGCCAATTTGACGCGCAACCGCCCCGCCTGCACGCGGACTGTCGAATCGCTTTGCGGGTCGAAGCCGGGAGAGCGTCCCAGAACTTCGGTGGCGATCTGGTATTCCTTTAGCGCGACGCCGGGTTGGTCAAGGGAGTGTTCGGCGAGATAGCGAAGCAGCTTGCACAGCGACTCAGATCCCCGGAGGCTATGACTATTAATAAGTTTATCTATTTGCTGGAAGCATTGCTCCCGCCCAGCCGCGTACGTACGTGTCAGAGCCATTTAACAACCACGTAACAGAGGTCTGTATCTTGCTGTGACTGTAGCACTTTACACCCGTAACCGTTAAAAACCTAGTGAAACTTAATTCAATAGTGGTTTTGTACTACGACTTGCAGGCTTCTTGTTCATAAGGGTCTCGCTGCAAGTCTCGGGCAATTGAATCTGGGGTCATCGGAATTGGGGCGATCGAACTTTGTTCCAGCATCGAACTTTGTTCCAGCAAGGGCGGTTCTAGGAGGACTTCCATGAAGAAGTCAGTTCTGGCGGCGGTGACGTTTGTATTTCTCTGTGGCTTCTGTGTGCCGGGAGCATTCGGTCAAGCGGTTTTCGGTAGCATCCTGGGGACGGTGACGGATCCCTCCGGAGCAGCTGTTGCCAACGCCAAAGTTACGGTTATCGACCAAGGCAAGGGCACGACTGATCAGACCACGACCAATGAAAGTGGAAACTACACCGTCACGCACCTCATCCCGGACGCCTACACCGTTCAGGTCGAAGCTACGGGCTTCAAGAAGCTCGAGTTCAAAGACATCAACGTCTCGGCCGACACCGGCTCCAAAGTCGACGGCCAATTCCAGGTCGGCTCGACCAGCGAACAAGTGGAAGTCACCGCGGAATCACCGCAGTTGAAGACTGACCGCGCCGACGTGGCCGTCGAGTTCAACCAGAGGGCGGTCGAGGATCTTCCAGTCCTGAACCGCAATTTCACCTCTTTTGAACTTCTGTCGCCAGGCACCCAGAAGTTGGTGGGCTGGAGCCATGCGGCCACGGAGAATCCACAAGGGGGCCAGCAGATTTTTGTGAATGGTCAGACCTTTAGCGGTACCGCTTTCGAGCTCGATGGCACCGATAACCAAGATCCGATTCTGGGGATCATCGTGGTTAATCCGAACCTCGACGCGATCCAAGAAACCAAGATCACGCTGGGTAACTTCGACGCCGAGTTTGGCAAGGCGATCGCCGGCGTGGTGACGGTGCAGACGAAGTCGGGAAGCAACGACCTCCACGGCAGCGGTTTCTGGTTCCGGCGCACCGATGCACTCGCGGCGCGCGACCCGTTCACTCAGTTCGCGCCTGACCCGGTAACCGGGCGGTTGATTCCGTCGTCCCGGTGGCAGCAGTTCGGCGCTACGTTGGGCGGTCCGATCATCAAGAACAAGCTGTTCGCTTTTGGGGATTTCCAACTTACACGGCAGAAGAACGGTGTCAGCAACCAGGAGACGATTCCGACTGCGCTCATCAAGAGCACTTGCGTGACCGGTGGGACGTATTGCGATTTCAGCGATTACGGCCAGATCATCGCGAATAATGGATCCCCTTACATTTACGATCCGACGACGGGAGATGCGACGGGGGCGAATCGTCTTGTCTTCTGCGGGCCGCTAGGAGACGTAGCTCCGGCAACTTGCGTGGGATCGACGGGCGCAAGTCCGAACCAATTCCTGGTCCCGGTTACGGCAATGTCGCCGGCGGCTCTGAAAATCCTGGCAGCCTATCCGAACGCGACGAGTACCGGGACTTGCGCGCTGGGGGCGACCACCTTGGGCTGTTTAGACAACTTTGTGGGATCGGGAGCCGGACCGTACAACCAGAACAGTTTTGATACCAGAATTGACTACGCGGCCAGCCAGACCGTCAACGCCTTCGGCCGGTTCAGCCTGAATTACTTTTCGCTGTCGGGGGCGCCCAGTCTGGGAGCAGTGGGCGGCGTCGGCTATGGGCCTGGCGGCCTGGCCGGCAGTTCGAACGTTCACAACTACAGCTTGGCGATTGGTGTGACCAAGACTCTCAGCCCGACTTTGCTGGGGGATTTCCGCTTCGGCTACTTCCAGTACAACCCGTTGACCAACAAGCCGGACGCTGGCGTGGCGGCGATGACGAACTTCGGCATTCCCAATGCAAACATGGGAGACAATTTCACTTCCGGCCTCGGCGAGTTTGACATGGTAAACGCGTCCGGGAACAATACATCGAGCGACTTGTCGAACTTCGGAGATGGACTTGGGGTCGCGCGATGCAATTGCCCGCTGGTGGAACGGGAGCGCCAGTACCAGTGGGTTGGCAATATCACGAAGACGCGCGGCAACCACGAATTCAAGTTTGGCGTGGATTTCCGTTATGCACAAAATTTGCGCGTGCCCAGCGACTCTAATCGCACCGGCGTCTACCAGTTCAGCAACGCGGCTACAGGAGATGCCTCGAATGGGGGGCTGGACCTGGCGACATTCATGCTTGGAGACGCCACCGAGTTGAGCCGGTATGTCAGCACCAGTACGAACGCGGCCGAGCGGCAGTATCGCATGTTCTATTACGGGCAGGATACCTGGCGCATCACTCCGAAGTTCACTTTGAATTATGGACTTCGCTGGGAGGTCTACTTCCCAGAGCATGTGAACGGCAAAGATCAGGGCGGATTCTCAAACATCGTCCAGGGCGAGGATCGGATCGCCGGTGAAGGTGGCATCGGGCTGAACGGAGACGTTAACAACGATTGGCACTATTTCGCGCCGCGAATCGGCATCGCGTACCAAGTCAACGCCAAGACTGTGGTTCGGATGGGCTATGGCCGAAGCTACGATATGGGAGTATTCGGATCGAACTTTGGGCATGCGGTTACGCAGAATCTTCCGGTTCTAGCCAGCCAGCTCGTGCAGCCCGCAGTTACGGAAAAGTTTGCCGCCTTCACGCTGGATCAGGGTCCTCCGATATTTACCTTCCCCGCGATCCCATCCAATGGATTGTTTCCTGTGGCAGGTCCGCAGTGCTACCAATCCGGCACCCTTCCTGTTTCTGGATTGCCTTCGGGACAGAACTGCACCCAACCGCACATCCGACCAACGTTCCAGCGGCTACCGTCGCTGGATTCGTGGAACGCGACCCTGCAGCATCAACTGAACAACACCACCTCTCTGGAAGTGGCTTATATCGGCAACAAGGGGACCCATGGGTTTGCGGGGGACGGCAATACCTACAATGTGAATCAGCCGTCGATCGTGGGGTACGCGGCGGGAAAGCCGCAAGCCCAGCGCCGTCCTTATTACAACGCGTTCAGTTACTCGGCCTACCCCGACCCGACAAATGTCGCGGTCGCGGGAGTGCCGAGTATCACCCCTGGTGTTTTGCAGTGCTGCTCGACTGATCAGGGCAACTATCTGGGGAACGACGCGAGCAGTATCTACAACGCATTGCAGGTGAAGGTAGACAAACGGTTCAACCACGGTCTGCAGTTCCTAACCCATTACACATATGCTCGCGCTGACCGGTACGACTCCAACTACTACAACAACAGCCACACCATCTCGTGGGGACCATCGGACCAGGTTCGTCACGATGTCTGGGTTACGAGCACCGTGTATGACCTGCCGTTTGGCAAGGGGAAGAGCTTTGCTGGAAACGCGGGGAGGGCGGAAGACCTGATTATCGGCGGTTGGCAGATTGCGGGTACAACCAATTGGAGCAGCGGGTTGCCGTGGACGCCGAGCTTCGGCGAGTGCGGTTCCGAGCAAGATGTGGGTGTTTGCCGTCCTAACAAGGGGACTGGCTCCCTGCACTTGGGTGCGGGTTCGCTGCAGCATCCCGTGGGCAGCAATCCGTATGTACAGTACTTCACGCCGGTGGCGAACATTACCACAGTGACAGGCGGTCCCTTCGCCGATCCGGGTGTCGGAAATCTGGGCAACTATGGGGTGAACAGCCTCATCGGGCCTAGTGGTTTCTGGGCGGATGCGACGATCATGAAGAACTTCTCTGTGTCGGAGCGTGTGAAAGCACAATTCCGCATGGATGCCTTCAACCTGTTCAATCATCCAGTGCTAGGCTTCAATGCGAATCAGGGTGGCACGTGCATCGATTGTTCGGGCAACGGACGGGCCACGGACATCGAAGCCGACTCTTCGCCGGGTTCCACTACCGGCATGCGTCAGCTGGAGTTCGCTTTGAAGTTCACGTTCTAAACGGATGACGCGGCCTCTCACTCACAGGGAGTCCTTCGGGACTCCCTCTTGTTTTGCGCTTTGGCGCCGATCTGATTTATAGGATTGCCTTTCAAAGGTTTCAATGATCGGACGATCCGGCTCCGTGCGGCGCGCCATCATATCCAGGCCGGTTACGATTTGCAGGGACCATGAAGAAAACAGTGGTTGGCCTCGGCGAGGTTTTGTGGGACCTCTTGCCGGAAGCGACGCACCTGGGAGGCGCTCCGGCCAACTTCGCCTACATCACCAGCCTGATGGGGGATCGCGGCGTGGTCGCCAGCCGCGTAGGAGCAGACGCGCGAGGCCAGGAAGCTCGACGCCGCATGGAGGCGCTCGGCCTGCCGGTGACTTTCCTGCAAACTGATACCGACAAAGATCATCCCAC
>JBEKDY010000023.1:0-37277 GCA_050014115.1 Candidatus Sulfotelmatobacter sp.
TGCTCCCAATCCGAGGTACGGAACAGGGGCCGGGTGTGCGCGATGTGGCAGAGCGGCCACAGTCCCTCGTTCGAGAAGCCGTAGTAATAGCCTTCCTCTTCTTCCTTGGTGAGCCACACCCGTCGCAGCGTATATTTCGGATCCTCGGGAGGAACGCGGAGACGGTCGAAGCGGTCGACGGTTTCGCGATCCGCATCCCCGCTCCCGTGCGCGATCCAGGTTCCGTCCGATGCGCGCAGCACTGGCTCGAGAGCTGTGACCAGACCACTGGCCGGCACAATCGCCTGCACGGACCTGCCTTGGTGCACGTGGGTATAGGGCTCGCGATTCGAAACCACGAACAGACGGCTTTCATTCAGCCGGCTGCGTATGTGCACGGAGAGGCGGTCGGCAGTCCACACCGATTCCGCGGCTTCGCGCAGTTGTGCTTCTTTTTCCGCCGCGGTGCGCGCTGCGCTCAAGCTCTCGGCAAACGTGGTCACTTCATGGGCCAGCGGCCTCAGCAAATCGAGATCGGGAAAATCCGCCCGAGGTCCCACGAATCGTCCGGTGCGCAGGGCGCGCATCCATTGCGCCGCGCGAGCGATCGGCCCCTCAATGCTCCAACGAACAATCAGCAGCGTAATCAACGCGATGAGCAGAACCTGCACCAGCACCCGCAGAAAACTTCCGCGCCACATATGCGCCGTCTGCTTGTCGATGTAACTGGCGTCCTGAATCATCACCAGACTGCCCGCTACCTCGTCGTGGCGCTCGTTACTACGTATATGCAGCGGCACCGCGTAGATGAAAAGGGAAGCGCCGTCCTGCTGAAGAAACTGCGACTGTGCCCGGTCTTGCCGGATGGCCAGCGCTACCGCGGAGGGCCGAGTGGTGAGTTCTTTTGGCAGATCGGAAGATAGAGCGATCGGTTCCGACTGATTGTTGTAGACGGCAACGCCGGCCAGTTGTTCGCGGTGGCTGAACCGCTCCACGATGCGTTCCAGTTCCCGCGGCGACTGCCGTTGCAGGTAAGGCTCAACATTGCCGGCCAGACTTTCGCCCAGCACTTCGGCACGCCGCCCCAGGTCCCGACGCAACCGGCGCTGCTCCCCGCGCACCTCAATATAAGAGGAGAGAAGAGAAACCAGGGTCACGCCCAGAATGAGCGAGACAATCAGCCGAGCACTCAGGAGCCGCATGCCGCCTCCGGGATTCTCCCTGGAACATCGCCGCGCAAAATAATTCGGGACTCGGTGCAAGTAACATTCCGACAGTGAAGCTGGATGGGGTCGGAATGAAGACAAAAGAGGCGCTAGCGGTGAAATTGATTGTTGCGGAGCGTGCAATCGGGCTGCCACTGCCGAGATCTACGTAACTTCTTTGCTGTCAACGGCCGGGAATTGGCGCGTGATCAGATCCAGCGCACGGGACGGAAATAATTACCAAGGCTTGTGTGGAGCGGGCGCTCCCTTCAGCTTAACTCAGGGCAAGCCGGCCTGCTCCACACAAACCAAGAGTCTCAGTGCGGTTTGGCGGTTGCCATGGTTTGCGCCTCGGTCTGGTTGAGAGGGGTTGCTTCCACGATCTTGTAGTCGCGATATTCAATCGAAAGAGTGGCCTTCCCGCCGAGTCGAATCAAGCTCTCGCTGTGGTTCTCGGCGGGCAGCCAGAAATCATCCACTTTGACGTACCTGTGACTGACTTCCGTTTTCTTGATCCAGAACGACGGATTCTTTGCCGGCTCTGCTTCAATCCGCACTACGGCAAAATCCTTGGCGTCGACCCAGATTTTGCCGCGATACAAAAACTTGTTTTTCGTCTTGGGCAGCAGATCGAGGACATAGCGGCCGCCGTCGGGGGAGTCTTCGTACCCTGCCATCGTGAAATCGTAATTCTCCGTGTTCAGGGCGCTGTGCCGCTGGTTTTCTTCGTTCGCGGCTTCCTGCTCGCCTTCGAGCAGCTTCTTGAAGATGCGGTCGCCAATAAACTTCGACCCGGTCTGCGATACTACGGTGAATTCCTTGGAAGCCGGCGCACGAAAACTCACATGCACCACCATCTCGGCGTCGTGATCGCTGGGGAATCCGCGGTACTGCACTCGGTAAACCCGCGTCCCCTCAAAGCGAGTGAGTGCGGCCGCCCGGAGAGCATTTTTCCTTTGGAGATTTTCAACCACCACCTGCACTGGCAAGGGAGCGTCTTTCACCGAGGACGCGGGTTCATTCGCAGGCCGGGGTTGTGCGGTGGTGCGGTTCAGAAGGAAAGCGGTGTGGACGAGAAAAAGGCCGGAAACCAGCAGTAGCCGCAGCACAAGCGCACCACGCGAGTGGGCTTTTCTCATATCCCTCTTTTGCTGGCCAGGATGCCGCCGGTACAGCTAGTTTATCTTAGATGCGTCAGAGCGCTTCGGCAGGGCTCCGTATTTCAGTTTTTTTGTCGCCGCATTTTCCCAAAGACGGAGCTTACGGCCCCCCTATGGAGCGGGCGCTCCGCACAAACCGAGCATTTGAAGCGCCAGAATCGCCGGGAAATTGTCCGCCCCACCCACTGTACTGTTGAACAGGCGTCTGGTTGTACCTCGGTAATTTGAAAGCGCGAGGGGATGAGAGGAAGATCGGCAGAATGCTTGTCCCCCACAAGACGCGCCGCTGGCCTCGTGTACCCGTTGATCTGCCGGTCAAGGTAGTTACCGCCAAAGGGTTCTCTACCACCGTGGTTCCGGGCCGAGGAACGGAGTTGAGCGAGGGCGGCATGGTTCTGTATGCAGGTATTCTGCTCAGCCCGGGCGACCTGCTCGAAGTGGAATTCGATACACCCACCCGTTCTCACCTGACCGCCATCGTCCGTTCGAAGAATGGCTTCTGCTTTGGGCTTGAATTCCTCGCCCCGCTGCCCGATTAGTGGCTATCTCATAAACCTCGAGGGGCGGATACGAGCTGGGCTTCGGCAAACGGGCCCCTGCTTACACGCTCCGGCTAATTGGACTGGCGGCGCCGGGCTTCGCCCTGGCTTGGACGGGCGCGGCGCCCGTCGCCACATGGGTCTTGCCATGTGGCATTGCGGCCCGACTTCTTCTAGTATCTTCTTGCAGGGCGGCTAGGCAAGACTATGTACTTTGAACAGTTTTATCTGGGCTGTCTCGCGCACGCTTCCTATCTGCTGGCGTCCGGGGGCGAGGCGGTAGTGGTCGATCCGCAGCGGGACGTTGATCTTTACCTCAAGGCCGCGGACGCTCAGGGCGTCAAGATTCGCCACATTTTCGAAACTCATCTGCACGCGGATTTTGTTTCCGGACATAGAGAGCTTGCGGCTCGAACTGGCGCACAAATCTATATAGGCGCCCACGCTGCGGCCCAGTTTCCTCACGTGCCCGTGAGCGAAGGTTTCGAGTTGCTTGTCGGCGCGCTCCGCATCCGTGTGCTCGAGACGCCGGGGCATACACCGGAGAGCATCTGCCTGGTTGTCGTCGACGCGGAAAAGTCGTCCAATGCATGGGCCGTGCTGACCGGGGACACTTTGTTTCTTGGAGACGTGGGCCGTCCTGACTTGTCGCGCGAATACACTCCTGCGCAGTTGGCGGGAATGCTCTACGACAGTCTGCATGGCAAACTCATGCGCCTTACCGACGACGTTTTGGTGTATCCCGCGCATGGGGCGGGGTCGCTTTGCGGGCGAAACATGCGGGCGGAGCGGTCTTCGACGATCGGCACGGAACGGTTGACCAACTACGCGCTGCAGATTCGCAGCAAAGATGAGTTTGTGACTCAGTTGACCGAGCACCTTCCCGTGCGTCCCGAATATTTCTCGCAGGACGCCGAGATCAATCGCACCGGAGCTACGGCACTTTCTGATTTGCCGGAACTTCGACGTCTGGCACCGGCGGATCTCGATGGCATGCTCCGCGACGGTGTAATGGCGCTGGATGTGCGCGCGGCAGAGGAGTTCGCCGCGGGCCACGTGCCGGGTTCGGTGAACATTGCGCTTTCTGGCCAGTTTGCGACGTGGGCGGGGACGGTGCTGGGACTGAAGGCGCATCCTGTGCTCATCGCCGAGTCGGAGGAGCAACTGGCGGAGGCCCGAGTGAGGTTGGCGCGCGTGGGGATCGAAGAACTGGATGGATTTTTGGATGGCGGCGTGAGTGCGTGGCAGGCTGGGGGATTTCCTTTGGCGACGCTGACGCAGATTTCGCCGGCTGAACTCAATAAGCAGTTGAGCCGGCACAGCTTGCAGGTGCTCGACGTGCGCCGCGAGCCGGAGTGGGAAGGTGGACACATTGAAGGGGCGGCGTGGTGGCCGCTGGATCATTTCAAGGTGTCGACTCCAGAGATTGATCATGACGCAGCGATTGCGGTTCATTGCAAGAGTGGCTACCGCAGCGCGATTGCTTGTAGTCTTTTGCTGCGGGCGGGCTTCAAGAGTGTCAGCAACGTGTCTGGGGGCTTCGATGCCTGGCAGCAGGCGAAGCTGCCGTTTGTCAGCGAGAAAACGGTAGGCGCATGATGGAGAAGTGTTCCCACAGGAACATTTTGTGCTTAGGGAGCGGGAAGCCCGCAGGAGCTGTGATGGCGGTAGGGATCCATCGCTTCGCCCTGGATGACACAAATTAAGAGAAAATAAGCTCACTATGAAAACTGGCAAATTGGCTAAGGCTTATCGCGTCGACAGCGGCAAACATTTTCGATTGAAGGACTTCGACCCTGCCGAGTGTGGCGGGCATAGCGCCAAGGAGCAGGCCGCGGAGGTTCTGCAGGAGGGGATTGTGCGTACGGCGGAGCTGCAGGACATGCTCTACGCGCAGGACGAGTGGGCCGTTTTATTGATTTTCCAGGCTCTCGATGCGGCGGGCAAGGACGGGATCATCAAGCATGTGATGTCGGGGGTGAATCCGCAGGGGTGCCAGGTATTTTCGTTCAAGGCGCCCTCCGATCCGGAATTGCAGCATGATTTTCTGTGGCGTACTACGGACAAGCTGCCGGAACGTGGAAAGCTGGGAATTTTCAACCGGTCGTACTACGAAGAGGTTTTGGTGGTGCGGGTTCATTCCGCGATACTGAAAAGCCAGAAGACTCCGCCTGCGCTGGTGACCAAGAATATTTGGGAGGAGCGCTACGAGGACATTCGCCATTTCGAACAGCATATGGCGCGCAGTGGAACGGTGATTCGGAAATTCTTCTTGAACCTGTCGAAGAAGGAACAGAAAGTGCGATTCCTGAAGCGGCTTGAGGAACCGGAAAAGAACTGGAAGTTCTCGGCGGCCGACATTCACGAACGAGCGTACTGGGACGATTACCAGAAGGCCTACGAAGACATGATCGCAAATACGGCTAGCGAGCATGCGCCCTGGTATGTTGTGCCGGCGGATAATAAATGGTTCACGCGGCTGGTGGTGTCGGCTGTGCTGGTGGAGACGCTGGAAGGCCTTGATCTTTCCTACCCTAAAGTGGACGGGGCTAAGCGGAAGGAACTGGCGGCTGCGAAGAAATTGCTGCTGAAGAAGTGAAGCGCGAGGGCTATAGATTTTCAGCCGTTAGGCGCGAGAGAGGGCCTCAGGGGCTGAAGCCCGCACTGAGTTTGGGGGCTTTTACGCGGCGCTGAAGCGCCGCTCTTCCACGGTACTATATGCAGTCGAGAATGCGCTTTGTAAGAGTATGCATTCATCGGTAAGTATTCGTGAGTAAGCATCCGTGAAACACCATTCGTGAGTTTGTCAGTAGGTTTCTAGCGTTCCCGGGGGGGGTAATTTCAACATGGCTGATCGAAACATGCGTCATGGGACAAAGTTGAGCATTGCTCAAGCAAGTGGGGTTTGTGTTTGTGCTCTTTTGCTGTTGCTTGCCCTTACTGGTTTTGCGCAAACTCGGGCTGAGCGGAAAGCGAACGAGACGAAGCCTGCGGCGGCCAACGCTGTGGACCAGAAGTCCGACGATTCCAGTTCTGACTCGACCAATCCTGAGGAAAAGCCGTTCAAGGGGATGAAGTATCGGCTGATTGGGCCTTTTCGAGGCGGGCGTTCGCTCACGGCGGCGGGAGTCCCAGGCGACCTGACCACGTATTATTTCGGCTCCACAGGCGGCGGAGTCTGGAAGTCGACGGACGGCGCGATGACTTGGTCCCCGGTGTTCGATAAAGAGGGAACGTCTTCCATTGGAAGCCTGGCGGTGGCGAATACGAATCCGAACGTGGTCTATGTGGGAACCGGCGAGGCTTGCATCCGCGGGGACATTTCTCACGGCGACGGCGTTTATAAAACGCTGGACGGCGGCAAGACTTGGAAGAACGTGGGGCTGCGCGATTCACGGGCGATCGGCAAGGTCATTATTAATCCTTCGAATCCTGACATTGTTTTCGTCGCGGCACTCGGCCATCCTTACGGACCGAACTCGGAGCGCGGCGTCTTCCGCACCACTGACGGCGGCAAGACCTGGGACAAGGTTCTGTACAAGGACGAAAACACCGGCGCCGTGGATGTTGCTTTCGACCCGCACAATCCCAACATTCTTTTTGCAGCGCTCTGGCAGGCGCGCCGCACTTCGTGGAATCTAACGAGCGGCGGGCCGGGCAGCGGAATCTATCGCTCGGTGGATGGCGGTACGACCTGGAAGCATCTGGAAGAGCACGGGCTGCCTAAGGGTCCGTATGGAAAGATCGGCCTCGCCGTTGGAGCCAACTCCGAGCGAGTTTACGCGTTGATCGAGGCGCACGATCCTTACGGCGGACTTTACCGCTCGGATGATGCGGGTGATACGTGGGAGCTGGTCAATCCGAGCCACAGCCTGTGGCAGCGGCCCTGGTACTACATGCACGTGATTGCCGATCCGCAAGACGAGAACGTGCTCTACATCATGAACGTGGACCCGTATAAGTCGACTGATGGCGGCCACTTGTTTAACAAGGTGAAGATTCCTCACGGAGACAACCACGGGCTGTGGATCGATCCGCGGGATTCGCGACGGATGATTGCTTCAAACGACGGAGGAGTTACGGTTAGCCTGGACGGCGGGAAGGATTGGACGCCGCAGGATAACCAGCCGACCGCGCAGTTTTATCACGTAATCACAGATGCGGCGACGCCCTATCGCGTGTATGGGGCGCAGCAGGATAGCGGCACTGTGGCGATTGCCAGCCGCAGCGATTCGGGAGCGATCGACCGTTCCGACTGGTATGACGTGGGCGGCGGGGAAGCCGGCTACATTGCGCCCTATCCGCTTGATCCGAATATCGTTTACGCGGCGGATTATCAGGGCAACATCACGCGCTTCGACAAGCACACGGGCCAGATCAAGTCGATTACCGAGATGCCTGAGCTTTCCGATGGAAGAGGAGCGGCTGGTCTGGAACATCGTTTTCAGTGGACTGCGCCGGTGGTGATTTCGCCGCACGATCCCAACATTCTTTACCACGGCGGGGAACGAGTGTTTAAGACCACCGATGGCGGGGTGCGCTGGCAGGCGATCAGTCCGGACCTTACGCGCAACGACAAGACGAAGCAGCAGCCTTCGGGCGGAATCACAATCGATGACACCGGCACAGAATATTACGACACGGTTTTCGTGATCTCGGAATCGCCGCTGACGGCGGGGCTGATCTGGGTTGGCACCGATGATGGGTTGATCCAGCTTACGCGCGACGCGGGCAGGACGTGGACGAATGTCACGCCCAAGGATATGCCCGAGTGGAGCCGGATCAGCCAGATCGATCCTTCGCCGCATGATGCGGGCGTGGCTTACGCGGCGGTGGATCGTCACCAGAACGACGAGCTGCATCCCTATATTTACAAGACTTCGGATTACGGCAAGACCTGGACGAAGATCACGAACGGGATTCCGGATACCACGTTTGTGCGGGCGGTTCGTGAGGATCCGAAGAAACGCGGCCTGCTCTACGCAGGTACTGAAACTGGCGTTTATGTTTCATTCGACGATGGCGCGCACTGGCGCGGGCTGAAGCTGAATCTTCCGACGACGCCGATCCACGACTTGATTGTGAAGGATAACGACCTGATCGTGGCGACCCACGGGCGCGCGTTCTGGATTCTCGATGACGTTACGCCGTTGCGGGATTATGAGGACAAGACTGCGGAGAAGGATATGTTTCTATATCCGCCGGCTATAGCGTATCGCATCCAGGCGGGCGGCGGCGGCGGGGGCGAGGCGCGGCATCCTTCCAAGAGAACGGGGCTGAATCCGCCGGCGGGAGCGGTGATTTACTACTGGCTCAAGGACGCGCCGAAGCCGGAAGCGGAATCGAAGAACACGATCAGGCTGGAAATTCTTGACGGTTCGGGCAAGGTGATTCGCAAGTATTCGAGCGCGGAAGTGGCGCCGCTGGACGAGCCGCCCGATCCCGACGATAAAAAACCGGAGAAGGAACTTAAGGTGGAAGCTGGCCTGAACCGGTTTGTGTGGGATCTGCGCTACGACGAAGCGCGTCAAGTTCCTGGATATTATCTTTGGGAATATGGCGGCGGAGCGCACGGGCCGGTGGCTGCCCCGGGTCACTATCAGGTGCGCCTCACAGCCGGCGGGCAGAGCCAGACCGCGCCGCTGGAAGTGAAGCTCGATCCACGCGTCAACGTGAGCCAGGCTGATCTGGAGCAGCAGGTGAGCGTGCTGCTGGGGATTCGTGAGAATCTGAACAAAGTTTATGACACCGTCAACCAGATTCAGGACGTGCGCGCGCAGCTGGCCGGATTGCGGAGGCGTTTGCCGGAAAGTGCTAGCGGGAAGATTGCGGCTTCGGCGGACGAACTGGAGAGGAAGCTGGTGGCAGTGCGCGACCAGCTGATCAATCTGACCATCAGCGCGAATGAGGATTCTCTGGCTTATGCTCCGCAGCTGGATGCGAAGCTGGCGTTTTTGGCGATGGATGTTGGAACCGCGGATTCGGCTCCTACCGAGGCCGAGCAAAAGCAATTCGAGAAGCTGAATCATGAAACTGCGGATGTGCTTGCTTCGTGGGAAAGTCTGGAACGCGGGGATTTGGCGGCGTTTCAGAAACTGACTTCGGAAGGCAGCTTGTCGACGGTGGTAGTGCCGCCGGCTGGACGCTCAGTAGATGCGGAGGGGGCTGAGGCGCACTGAAGCGCCTCCAACTCGCCGTAGAATCAAAATGCAAACACAGGGGCTGAAGCCCCGCGCTGATTGGGGCGTTGCGCGGCGCTGGAGCGCCGCTCTTCCACGGTACTGCATGCAGTTGTGAGTCTTCCCGCAACCTGTGAAGCCGCGTCCTTCCCGAAACCATCCGATACCGACCGCCTTTTGGGGGCGGAAACTTTGGCATTACCCCCATTACTTCCGTGCCATTTTGATGGCACGGATGTGCCTTGTTCGTCTGCCGGAGCGTTGCTATTGTGCCGATAGAGTGTAATGTTCCTCCCTCACGGAACCAGCCGATTTGACTTGGGGGTAAGTATGCGGATCATGCATTTGTGCTATGCGGCGGTGGGATTTGCGGTGGCGCGCTGGATTTTCCGGCGTCAGGCATTGCCGGTAGCGGACCCGGTTTCAAGGTTTCGGTCCTCGGGCCTTTTGTAGATTTCGGGTCTTTTGTAAGTGGCAGTCGTGGTTTGGGCGCGCGCCCGTTGCGCCTCCATTTCGTCTAGCGCGCCCACCACGATTTCTGACTGAGATCGTGTAGTTACCGTGGGCTGGTTACCAAGGTTTGTTGCAACGTCCCGCCTGTTTCTATTTCTTACTACAATCTGTTGAAGGGCTTTCTCGCGGAGGAACGATTCCGTGTTCTCAGACGGACGTTTTTGTCAACGTGTGAGCGCGAATGTGTTGCCTTGCAGATTGGTCTGTAGAACCTCGAATTGTAGAACCTGAATCTCAGTGCTGTGGACTCGCACAAATCGGATGCTGGCCGGCCTCGCGGTTGCTTTGACGCTGCTGACGCCTGCCGTCATTGCCGCTCAGGAACTGGACGATGGCGATACTCCGCTGGGGGATGTTGCTCGCAACTTGCGGAAGCAGTCTCCTCCGTCGCAACAGGAAATCATCGACAATGACAATCTGACGAAGGTGATGGACGATGTGGACAGCCACCGCGCTTCGCGAAATTCCTTGATGTATTCGATTGATGGGCCGGGCAAGGCCTTCCAGGTTTCGGCGCCGGACGTTACCTGCAGCCTTTCTTTCAGCGCCAACGTCAAGGCGTTGCTGGCGAGCTCTTACGTGCAAATGGAATTGCCTGCCGATCAGTTGCTTAAGCTGAGCGGTCCGGCGGCGATTCACGGAGACTCGCTGGAAGTCTCGGTATTCAATGGCACGCAGTGGCACGTGAGCGAAGTGGCCGTGGCGTTGACGGTGGTGAGGCGCTCAGATTTTCCAGAAGTGTCTTTTTCCGATCAACCCGCCCATGCACCCGGGCGCGATCGCCGCGGGAATGACGGATTGGCGAAGGTGATTCCGGCGGCTGCCATCGAACCTTTGCAGGAGCCGGCAAATCGCTCGGACGATCGCGCGGGGAAGCGTCCCGACACCGCTGTTCTGTACCGCATGAGGGCTGCGGCTCCGCCGTTTGGAGTGACTGTGTTCGCCGCGCCGCTCAATGTGGAGATTGGTCCCGATCAGGAATGGCATTGGGCCATTGTGCAGGCCAAGGGCTATCCTCCTCGGCACGACGTTGCGCGGCAGAACATTTCAGAACAGGGTGCAGGGGCTGGGGCTGCGACGACTTTGGCGACGCAACCGGAGCCAGGGCCGTCGATGACTCGGGCTCCGGAGACGCCGATTCCGGCAACGCCGATTCAACCGAATTCATCTCAGAATGCGCCCACGCAACCCAGCCAAAATTCTCCGGCTCGCTGATCTCGTCGAGCCGCTTAGGAGCGCGTGCTAGACTAAGAAAAAACTTACCGTGAGGCGCAAGCATGAAATTTGGCGTCATCATTTTTCCCGGTTCCAACTGCGATCACGACGCGTATTGGACGATTCAGCACGTTTGCAAAGAGCCGGCGACGTTTCTGTGGCACGAGTCGCATGATCTGGAATGCGGAAGTTTGCTGATGGCGGCGGCTTGGTGCTGGGCATCTGCAACGGCTTCCAGATCTTATGCGAAGCAGGACTTCTGCCGGGAGCGCTCTTGCGCAACGTAGGGCTGAAATACGTTTGCAAGTCGGTGCAGGTGCGGGTGGAAAATGCGGAAACGCCGTTCACCAACGTTTGCCGTGCGGGCGAAGTGCTTACCATTCCGATCGGTCATATGGAAGGGAACTATTTCTGCGATCCCGCCACGCTGGATGAGTTGCGCCGCGACAAGCGCATCGTTTTCCGGTACGCGAGCCCTTCTGGCGAGATCACGCCCGCAGCCAATCCCAATGGATCGCTCGACAATATTGCGGGCATTTGCAGCGCCGGAGGCAATGTGGTGGGGATGATGCCGCATCCGGAACGGTCGGCGGAGCCGGAGCTGGGATGCACGGATGGAGTGAAGATTTTTGAATCTGTGGTGGGGGCGCTGGCGGCGCGGTAGGAAAGCAGGGGTCGGGTCAGTGATCAGGGTCAGCGGTCAAGTCGATATTGGGGCGGCTCCGCATCGTGCTATAATCTCTGTTCGCCTGCATGAATATCGAGGTAATCCTGTGATCTTTTCGGGCGAATCCTGCGCCATTCTTGGACTCATTAAGCACGGAGTTTTCAATACGAATCGTTAAACTACGGATACTAAACACGAGGTCTTGCCATGTCTGGCCATTCAAAGTGGGCCACAATCAAGCACAAGAAGGGCGCGCTGGACGCCAAGCGCGGTAAGATTTTTACCCGACTGATCAAGGAAATCAGCATTGCCGCGAAAAATGGCGGAGGCGATCCGGATTCGAACCCACGGTTGCGCGGCGCCATTGTTGCCGCCAAGGCGGAGAACATGCCCGCCGACAACATCAAGCGGGCGATTCAGCGCGGTACCGGCGAACTTCCGGGAGCGACTTACGAGGAATTTTCTCTCGAGGGCTACGGCCCGGGCGGGGTCGCGGTTCTGTTGGACATCAATACGGACAATCGCAATCGCACTGTCAGCGAAATTCGTCACGCCTTCGGAAAAAATGGCGGCAACATGGCTGAGGCTGGCGCCGTTTCCTGGATGTTTCACAAAAAGGGCGACATCATCATTCCGAAGACGGTTGCGAAGGAAGACGACCTGATGAATATTGTCCTTGAAGCCGGGGGCGAAGATCTGAATGACGACGGTGACAATTGGGAAATTCTGACGGAACCCTCGGCCTTTGAAGCGGTTCTCGAAGCGGTGAAGAAAGCTGGCATTGAGCCCGTCTCTTCCAGCGTGGCTTTTATTCCTCAGAACTACATCAAGCTGGAGGGCGCGGCCGCCAACACCATGATCCGGTTGATGGAAGCGCTCGAAGAACATGACGATGTGCAGAACGTTCACTCGAACTTCGACATCGACCAGAAACTGCTGGAAGAGGTCGCCGGCTGATTTGGGTGACCGCGAATTCCTGCCGAGCCGCCCTTCGCGGGCGGCTTTTGCATTACCGCTGATTTTTCGTGCATCTTTTTCGTGTGTTTTTTTTGGTACATCGTGGAGAGGTTTTCAACATCTCCGTGGAAAAGTCTGAGGAAAAGCGATCTGCTATCGTTGTAAATGCTTTGCGGAGTTATGTTTCGGGACTTTGCACTGCGCGGGGTGCGGGCGGAGTCGAGTTGAAAGGTGGTCGGAGCTCGCGCTTGAATATTAGGTTTTGAGACCTACCTTGAAACTCAGACTGGACAAACTGCTGGTGGAGCGCGGTCTGGCCGGCTCGCGTGAACGCGCGCAGGCATTGATTCTCGCGGGCAACGTGCTGGTCGACGAGCAGAAGCGCGACAAGGCGGGCGCCCAGGTTGCCGCGGACGCGTCGATTCGGCTGCTGGGCGAGGATCTGAAATACGTAAGCCGCGGCGGCCTCAAGCTGGAGCGAGCGCTGGAGCACTGGAAGATTCCGGTGGAAGGGAAAGTTTGTTTCGACGTGGGTGCCTCGACCGGCGGATTTACCGACTGTCTGCTGCAACACGGCGCCGCGCGGGTGTTTGCGATCGATACGGGCTACGGCCAGATGGACTTCAAGATTCGTCAGGATCCGCGGGTGCGTCTGCTGGAAAAGACGAACGCGCGTTATCTGACGCGCGAGACCGTAACTCGCGAGATCGGGGGCGAAACCCCCGATCTCGTCGTGATGGACGTGTCGTTTATTTCGGCGACCCTGGTGCTTCCGGCAGTGGTGGCGGCCGCATTTCCGGATGCTGCTGCGCGAAAAGATCGGCAGATCGTGGTGCTGGTGAAGCCGCAGTTCGAAGCAGGCAGGGAACACGTGGGCAAGGGAGGGATCGTGCGCGACGAAGCTGCCCAGGCCGCAGCGGTGGAAAAGGTTAACCAGTGCTTGATGGGCCTGGGATGTACGGGCTGCGACGCGATGGAGTCGCCGATCCTGGGCGCGGAAGGGAATCGGGAGTTTCTGCTGCGGGGCGTTTTCTAGCTCCGTTATCGTCGAAGATTAAGGCTTTCCCTCCCCGATTCTGTACAATCTTTCTTCGACATGGCCAGTTCGCAATCATCTTCCAAAGTCGCAGCGATCATCTCCCGGCCCAATCGGCCGGAAGTTGCACAGGTTGTGCCCGGGCTCCTGACGTGGCTTGCTGGCCACGACTACAAAGTGGTGATTGATGAAGAAACCTCGCACTACACGAAGGGGCCAGAAGTGGTTTCGCGTACGCAAATGTCCGCGCGGCCGTTGAACCTGGTCGTTGTGCTCGGCGGAGATGGCACGTTGTTGTCGGCCGCGCGCGCCACGGCTACGGTGGATGTTCCCCTGCTCGGCGTGAATCTGGGCTCGCTGGGGTTTCTCACGGAGGTTCCGCTGGCTTCGCTTTATCCCATGCTCGAGGCGATCGGGGAGGGGCGCGCCGCAGTGGAACAGCGTTCGCTGATGCAATGCGAATTGCTCCGGGGAGAAGAAATCCGTGGCAGTTATCTGGTCTTCAACGATGCGGTGTTGAATAAAACTGCGCTGGCGCGGCTGAACACTTACGATCTCTATATCGACAAGGTATTTGTTTCCAGCTACCGTGCCGATGGAATGATCGTGGCCACTCCTACGGGGTCGACTGCTTATTCGCTTTCCGCGGGCGGGCCGGTGCTGATGCCGACGGTCGACGCGTTTGTGATTACTCCCGTGTCGCCGCATTCGCTGACGCACCGTCCGCTGGTGGTGCCGGATTCTGTAGAGATCGACCTGGTGCTGCGCAGCGACGAAGAATTCGCGTATCTCAGCCTCGATGGCCAGCCCGGGCTCGACTTGCGTGACGGGGACCGCGTGCGCTGCAGCCGGTCTGAACACAAAGTCAGTTTGTTTCACACGGATACGGATTTTTTTCACGTGCTGCGGACGAAGCTCAAGTGGGGAGAACGGTAGGGGGAGAGAATCTTCGTAAGGGTTGAGGAACGCGTTCTTTCAAACCAGGATCAGCGTTCGGCTCGTAGCAGGTCTGCGACTTTCTCACGGCGGCGAATGATCTTCGCAGATTTTCCTGACACTAAAACTTCCGCAGGACGCGGACGCGTATTGTAGTTCGAGGACAGCGCCATCCCGTAGGCTCCTGCGTCCAGAATTGCCAGGAGATCTCCTTCTTTCACATTGGGTAATGCGCGATCGCGTGCGAAGAAGTCACCGGTTTCGCAGACGGGGCCGACGATGTCGACGGTATCATCTGGTTCGATGCCGGTCGACCGTTGAAGCGGAATGATCTCGTGGTAAGCGCCGTAAAGCGCGGGACGAATCAAGTCGTTCATGGCGGCGTCGACAATCACGAAGCGCTTGCCGCCGTTCGCCTTTCGATAGATCACTGACGTAAGCAGCACGCCGGCCGCGCCTACGAGTGCGCGCCCCGGTTCCAGCAGCAGGTGCACGCTCAATCCTCGCAATGGAGTGGTAATCGCGCGCGCGTAGGCCGCAACTTTGTCTGAGAAATCCACATGCGTCGCTGGGCCAAAGGGCGTCGGCTTTTCATAGGGGATGCCCAAACCTCCACCGGCGTCAACGTAATCGATGGCGTGTCCGTCATCGCGTAATTCACGAACCAACTCCGCGACCCGGGCCATGGTCTCCGCAAACGGGGCAACGTCTGTGATCTGCGAGCCGATGTGAACGCTGACTCCGGCTGCTTTGAGATGTGTTGTCTCCGCAACTTTGGCGTAGAGCCGACGAGCCTCGGCGATTGGTACACCGAACTTGTGAGCATGAAGGCCGGTTGAGATATAGGGATGCGTATCGGCGGCCACGTCTGGATTCACTCGCAGCGCGACTCGGGCCACGGTTCGTAGCCGGGCCGCGCATTCTGCAAGTACCTGCAATTCCGATTCGCTCTCGACGTTGAACAGAAGAATTTTGGCCCGGACGGCGGCCGCAATTTCGTGAGGGGTTTTACCCACGCCGGAAAAGACGACTCTTTTAGCGGCTGCGCGATTCGCAACCAATACGCGTTCCAGTTCACCGCCGGAAACCACGTCGAAGCCGCAGCCACTTCTTGCGAGCAGGCGAAGGATACTGAGGTTGGAGTTGGCTTTGACCGAATAGCAGATGGTGTGGGGAACGCCGCGAAACGCGGCCTGAAAGCTCGCCAGCCGTTCGCGAATCAGAGTCGCGGAATAAACGTAGAGCGGAGTGCCGTGACGCCCGGCAAGCCGCGAAAGCTCGACCTGGTCGCAGTGCAGCGTGAGTTCGGCAGGGCCGCGCGGATGTTTTCCCGATTTTCGAGCGTAAGCAAAACCCTGAGGAGGCGCGAGTCCGGTCTTACTGCGAGCGGTCATTTCTTCTTCGGCGAGGCATGTGCGCCGTCACGTACTTTGATGGCAACCACGGTCTGATCGTCGAAGGGTTCCACTCCGGCGGAATGTTCTGCCACGGCCTTGAAGAGGGAATCGACCACGCAGTCCGCCGACTTGGCTGCGCAGCTGGCGACAATTTCTTCCACGCGGCGGCGGCCAAACATTTCGCCGCTCCGGCTGCGCGCATCAAGCATGCCATCGCTGAAGAAGACGAACATATCTCCGGGCTTCATGCGGAATTTGAATTCGTCGTAGTCGGCTTCGTCGAATAATCCCAAAGGCAGGCCGGTCGCCTCGATCACTTCGTTCTTTCCGCCGTGGACGTAAATGGGCCGGGGCAGGCCGGAGTTGGCAACGGTCAGCGTGCGGTTCTCGTCATCCCAGACCGCATAGATGAGCGACACGAATTGGGCTTCGATGCGGCGCTCGGCCAGAGACAGATTCACGGCAGAAAGCATCTCGGCCGGCATGGGTTCGATGGGCGCATGCGAGCGCAGGATGCCACTGACCAGCGCGGCGTAAATCGCGGCCGGCGCGCCCTTGCCGCTGACATCGCCGATGACAATTCCCAGCCGTGACATGGAGTAGGGAATGAAATCGTACAAGTCGCCGCCAATCGCACGCGCGGGAACAAACTTCGCAGCTACGTCGAGGTGTCCAAGCTTGGGCCGGGCATGAGGCAGGAGCCGCATCTGTAATTCCCGCGCCAGAGCAAGGTCCCGCTCCAGTCTCCGCTCCTGGCGGGCGACTTGCTCATAGAGGCGCGCGTTTTCGATGGCGATGGCGATCTGGGCAGCCAGCGTGGTCACGGTGCGCCTGTGATCGTCGGTGAAGAATCCCCGGCGCGTGTGCTCGAGATCGAGGACCCCGATCACTTTGTCTTTATAAATCAAGGGAACGACGAGCTCCGACCGCGTCTCCGGATTGGCTTCGATGTAGCGGGGATCTTTTGTTACATCGGGAACCAGCACTGCTTGTTTGGTCTCGGCCGCGTAGCCCACCAGCCCGCGCCCCAGTGGGATTTCGTGCTTGAGCTGAATATTTTCGTTGAAGCGCAGCGAGAAGCGATGCTGCAGTTTCTCTCCGGTGGCATCGAGCAGGAGAATGCTGAACATCTGGTAGTCGATGAGCCGGCGCATCAGTTCCGCGATGCGGCCCAGCAGTTCGTCCAGATTCAGGATCGACGTGAGCTCGCGAGCAATTTCGTTGAGCAGCAGCAGAATGCGCGACTGCTTGATGGTGCGCGTGTAGAGCTGC
Source organism: Candidatus Sulfotelmatobacter sp. (assembly GCA_050014115.1). Taxonomy (GTDB): domain Bacteria; phylum Acidobacteriota; class Terriglobia; order Terriglobales; family Acidobacteriaceae; genus Sulfotelmatobacter. The sequence continues at coordinate 17,056 of JBEKDY010000023.1, forward strand.
GCGTTCTCAATGCCCGCGGCCATGCGCGATGCGACCAGGGTGAGCAGGCGGCTGTGCTCCTCGGTAAAGTAGCCGGGCTCGCGCGCTTCCAGGTCAATCACGCCGATCACGCGGTTCTTGGTGAGCAGCGGTACTGCCAGTTCCGCCCGCACATTAGGAACGCCGGCAATGTATTTCGGATCCGCGGTTACATCGTCAACCAGCACCGCCTTGCGCGATTGCGCGGCTCTTCCAGTGACGCCCTCGCCGACTTTCAGCCGCGTGCGTTCGGCAAATTCTGGCGGATATCCCACCTGGAAACGGATTTTCAGTTCCTGAGTTTTTTCATTGAGCAACAGGATCGCAAAGATTTCGTAGTCGATGACCTTGCGCACGACCTCTGCAATCCGCCGCAGAGTTGTGTCGAGATCAAGCGAGGTCGCGAGCACGTCCGCAACTTCGAGCAGCAGGGGCTCGATTTGTAGATGCTGTGCCGGTTTGGAAAGAACAGATCCCATAGTTTCTATGATAGCAGCCGAATTTCGTGAGGGCAGGGAACACGCCGCCGCGTTCTGATGTTCAGTGCCGCGCGCAAGTCTGCTAGTTATTCCCGCGGCACTACGCAAATGTCGGCCAGGTTACGGTAGCGCTCGGCGTAGTCCAGCCCGTAGCCGACCACAAATTCGTCGGGAATCTTGAAGCCAACGTAATCGCCCTGTAACGGAAGCTTGCGTCGCGACGGCTTGTCAAGAAGAGCGGCGATCTTGAGCGTCCGCGGCTGCCGCGCCAGCAGCATCTTTTTCAGGTAGGTGAGCGTCAGCCCGGTATCGAGGATGTCCTCCACCACAATGATGTTTTTGTCTTTCAAAGTTTGATCGACATCCTTGGTCAGCTTCACTTCGCCGGTGGAGTCCCATCCGCTCTTGAGTTCCTGCGTGGGGCTGGGACGATTTCCGTAGCTGGAGACGCCGATGAAATCAAACGTCGCATCTAAATCGAGCTGGCGCGAAAGGTCGGCGAGAAAAATCGCGGCGCCTTTCAGCACACCCACCAGCATCACTTTTTCGCCCTTGAAGTCTCGAGAAATCTCGGCGCCCAGTTCTGCCACTCGCTTCGTGATTTGATCCCTCGTAATTAGTACCTTCAGGTCAGCCATAGGCGTTTCATATTAAACTAGGTGAGCAAATCTGCGCCGCGTTTGAGGTTTTTTTGTGCTCTCTGAGGGCTGCCCGGAATCGCGTCATCTGATTTGCTGAGCTAGGAGCTACAAGCTAGGAGCTGCGTTCATGAACCTCAAAGGCCTCAAACTGACGTGGCTTGGCCACGCCACTTTTCGCGTCGAGACTCCGGGTGGCAAGACCGTCATTATTGATCCCTGGATCATGGGCAATCCCGCGTGTCCGGCGTCGGAGAAAGACGTCAAGAACGTTGACGTCATGCTCATCACGCATGGCCACGGCGATCATATTGGCGACGCGGTGGAGATTGCGAAGAAGCATGTCCCGAAAGTTGTTGGCATCCCTGAGCTGGTCGGCTGGCTCGAGAAGAAAGGCGTAAAGCAGACGGCGATGATGAACAAGGGCGGTACGCAGACTGTTGGCGACATTAAGGTCACCATGGTTCACGCCGACCACTCGTGCGGGATTCAGGACGGCGACGAGATGGTCTATGGCGGCGAAGCCTGCGGCTATGTCGTGGAGTTTTCCAACGGAGTTAAGATCTACCACGCCGGCGATACCAATGTGTTCGGCGACATGGCGATCATCCACGAACTCTACGCGCCGGATGTCGCGATGCTTCCCATCGGCGACCATTTCACCATGGGGCCGCGCGAGGCTGCCTATGCTTGTAATTTGCTTAAAGCTAAGACAATAATTCCCATGCACTTCGCAACGTTTCCGGTGCTTACGGGAACTCCGGGAGCGCTGCAGAGGCTGGTCCCGGGCATTGAAGTTTTGGAAATGAAGCCTGGAGTGACGATTTCGTAGTGACGATTTCATAAAGTCGAGGGTCCTGGATGCCAAGTAAACCGAACAAGCCAGGCTGGCGCCACTACAACGGCTTCACCGCTGCGCCGGTCGACGACTATCTCTACTCCATGCTCCCGAAGCGCGATGCGGTGCTGGCCGAGATGGAAGACTACGCCGCCGCTCATGACGTCCCTATTGTCGGGCCTGCGGTGGGTCGCATACTGCAGCAACTCGCGCTGATGATTAACGCCGAGACTGTTTTCGAGCTGGGGTCGGCCATTGGCTATTCGACGATATGGTGGGCGCAGGCTGTGGGCGACAAGGGACGTGTCATCTACACGGACGGCGACCCCAAGAATGCGGAGCGCGCCCGCGGCTATTTCGCTCGAGCGGGCGTGGCCGGCCGCATCACCATTCATACCGGCGACGCGCTCGAATACCTCTCGGAGCAGAAGCAGGAATTCGACATCATTTTCAACGATGTGGATAAGACCGATTATCCGCGTGTGCTGCGGCTGGTGTCACCACACCTGCGCAAAGGCGGCCTCTTCATCACCGACAACGTGTTGTGGAGCGGCCGAGTCGCCGAGAAGAATCCGAAAAGTGCGGAGACCAAAGCCATTCTCGAATTCAACCGGCAGCTCGGCGCCTCGCCGGATTTCATGACCACGATTTTGCCCATCCGGGATGGCGTGGCAGTGGCGTTGAAGAAATAGGCAGGAGGATCACTCCCGGTTTTTCTCGACCGATCAAATCGATTTCACCGGGATCGCCAGCAAGTCTTCCACCAATCCCACTTCTTTTTGCAGAAACGGCTCTGCATAGGTGACGCCGCCCAGCATGCCGTAATGCCGCGCCATGGCTTCCACGCGGGCGTGGATTTCGTCGTGAGCGGGGAACAGATCCTTGCCGGCTTCCTGATCGCTGAACTGCGATTTGTAAGCCATGATGGATGCAAACTTTCCCGCAAACTGCGCACTGATGTCGACCACAAACGTAGGCCGTACATCGTAGTACAGCGTCGCGTATATGATTTTAAAGGGACGATGAGGGGCGAAGTCCGAAGTCCGAGGTCCGAGGGCGGCAGCGGTTGGGCTGATGGCTGACGGCTGATGGCTGACAGCTAATTTCGCCAGTCCCGCCAGGAAGCAAGCTTCGTATCCCAGAACCGACGTCGTGTAGTGATCCGGATGCCGCCCCTTCCAGTAAGGCAGAATGACCACCCGTGGCTGCGTCTCCCGAATCACGCTCGCGACTTTAAGCCGGTTTTCCCAGGTGTTCTCGACGCGCCCGTCGGGAATGTCGAGCGCCCGGCGCCAGCTCACTCCGAGGATCCTGGCGGCGTCTTCGGCCTCGCGTGCCCGGTCTTCCGCAGTGCCGCGTGTGCCCATTTCGCCTCGCGTCAGATCGAGAATGCCGGCTCGCTGGCCACGCTGTGCTGCTTTCAGCAGAGTGCCGCCGCACGTCTGTTCTACGTCATCGCGGTGGGCCGCGATGGCCAAGATGTCGAGGGATTGATCGCGGGGAGGGGAGGACATGTCAGTTGAGATTCCCGTGTTCGAGCCCCACATTCTCGCGCACGATGAGCCCGTTCGCCGCAATTTCTTGCAGCGTGGGGAGCACGCGGCTGACGAACTCGTCGGTACCCACGAAAATGACGATCCCCGAGGTTACGGCTAACTTCATCGAGGCAAAAGTTTATCAGATCACCGGCAAGCGCAAACCTGGGGGTTCAATAGACGTCGCCCAGCATCAGGGCCACGAGCAGCGTGGCCGCTACCGACGTCACTGCCGCCAGTCTGGTTCGTACGTCAGCTAAGCCGTGAGCTCGTCGGATCACACGATAAAGGCAAAACGGAAACCAGAGCCCGGCAGCCGTAATCAGCGTGCCGGTGATGTCATTTATTTGTTCCCATGCCCCGAAGTGCCAGTGTCCAATGCCTGGGTGAGGATAGAGGCTGTCTTGCGTGTCGAGGTTCAGTCCATGCATGACCTGGAGTGCCACAAGGCCGACGATAACGGCGACTAACGCCCCAACGGGCGAGTGCATGCGCTCCGGCCCGTATGGATTTGCGGACCCCATCCGAAAACCGGCAGAAAAATAAATTAGCCAGCACGAACGGGAAGTAGCAGAGACTGTTAGCGATCAGAAATGTGGGGATCCACTTGTAGGCCTCGCACCCTGTATCAAAGCCCTCGGCTTGACACGGAAACATCTGGCTTGCTTTTCCGATTCCATACTCCTGCAAGGTGATCAGCGGCGCGATCCAGGGAAGCGAGCGCGACTCAAAGATCTCATCATTCAGGTACAGTCCAACCCAGGCGGTGATGGCTATAACGCAGGAGATGACGAGCGCGAGGGTGATCGTTCTTAAAACAGTTCGTGTGCGGGTGGGCGACGGATTTTGTGCCTGGGAAAAACTGACTCCCCGGGCGCTAGATCGGGCTAATACCAGAAACCCCACCGCGAACCAAAAAAAACCCCAGAATGGATGCCAGGATGACCGGTCCCCGCAGCTGCACATCGCTTGGCATCGCGAGGACGCGATGAAGCAGCAATCTGAGCAATGCAGAGCCTGCTATTGCAGCGAAGATGATTGCCGTATAGCGGATAGCCGTGGCCAGGAGTGATTGTTTGGTGGTGACCTCGTCCTTCGGCGAAGCGTCGTTACTCACTTTTTTCTTTCTACCAGGAACCGCGCCAGTTCTTTCAGAGTCTCCGCGCGCTCGCCGAAAGTCTTCAATTCCGCAAACGCCTTGCTTACCAACTCATCTGCCTTGCGCTCCGACTGCTCCACCCCAAACAGGGAAGGATAGGTTGCCTTCTCGGCCGCGGTATCTTTTCCCGCTGTCTTTCCCAGTTGCTCGCTGGTCTGGGTCACATCGAGAATGTCATCCACGATCTGAAACGCCAGGCCAATCGACCTTCCGAACGCCCGCAAGTGTGCGACCGCGCGGTCGTCGGCTCCGGCATAAAGCCCTCCGCTCACCAGGCTCGCGGTGATCAACGCCGCCGTTTTGGCGCCGTGAATGTATTCCAGCATGGCCGCGTCGGGCTTGGTATGTTCCGCTTCCAAATCCACCACCTGGCCGCCGATCATGCCATCGACGGTTCCCGTGCCGCGCGCGATTTCCTCGATGATCCGCACGCGCGCTTCCGCCGGACACTTCAACCGAGCCATCACTTCATAGGCTTGCGTCTGGAGCGCGTCCCCGGCCAGAATTGCGATCGCCTCACCGAACACTTTGTGGCAGGTAGGCCGCCCGCGCCGCAGGTCGTCGTTGTCGAGCGCGGGAAGGTCATCGTGAATCAGCGAGTAGGTGTGCAGCATCTCGAGCGCCGCGCCCAGTTCCTCGATCCCAGCCGGCAACGATCCGCCCACCATGCGGCCCGCCTCCATGCACAGCACCGGCCGCAGGCGCTTGCCTCCGGCAAACACGCTGTGGCGCATGGCTTTGTGAATGGAGACGGGATGCTGCGTCTCTAACGGGATGAGCCGGTCCAGCGCAGCGTCCACCGCTGTTCTGCCTTGTTCAAGAGTTTCCCTGAGCATGAAGCAGTGAGTATAGCAAGGGTGGGTGCGGAGGAAATCGCGAGTTCGGACGACAACGCCACACAATAAACAAAATCGAACTACGCCGCCGTGCCCTGCGCCAGAGCCACACTTCTCAAGATCGAAGCCAGAATGGCCTCGACATCATAGGACGGGCACACATCAACGGCGCCCGCTTCGAGCGCAGCCATCCACATTTCTTCGTCCGGAATGCGGTGCGTGCAGACGATCAACAGCGAGGGAAAATCCTGGTGCAACTTTTCGACGTCGGCAAACCGCAACTCCTCGACATCGAGAACCGCCACTTCTGGAGGGTTTTGCGCAACCAGGTCGCACAGCTCGTTTTCAGAGCCCGCTACATGAACGGAGTGAAACAGGGAACGCAACCCACCGGCCAGGGACAGGGCGATCGCAGGATCCTTCTGCAGTACGACTACACTCAAACCCATGAAATCCCCCGAACAACCGCCGTCAACAGCGAACGCGACGGCAAACTAAGGCTGCGGGGCGGGGGAACTCCAACTCCACAGACGTCAATACTGATGAGCAAAAAACGAATTCCCGCGCCAGGCAGCGCTTAACGCCTGGCCTGCGCTCTTTCCGTCTCAGGCTCGAACGGCTCGGCCTGGAGCTTCCCGTTTTTCTTCAGCAGAATCTCCACTTTACCTTCCGCCTGTTCCAGTTCTTTTCGGCAAGCGGAAGAAAGCTGCATGCCTTCTTCGAACAGCGTCAGGGATTTCTCCAGGGGAACTTCTCCCTTTTCCAGTTCCTGCACTATTTTCTCCAGTCGCTGGAGGCACTCTTCAAACTTAGGCAACGGGTTTTGCTCCTGTACTTATTGTAATCCCATTTTTCGTTCCGGCTGTCCAGTGAATTTTTGTAAACGCGTTCGAAAGTATTGAAATGCTTTTTCAATCTGGAACCCGTTTGGCGATCTGGAACCGGAGATCAGGGTTTGCGACCATCTTGACAGAATCCCTTCAATTCTTTCCCAGATATCGGATGCGCCCGTCGAGGCCGCGCCCGTTGCCATCCACGAAAGTCGGGGTTGGCTGGGTCTGCGGATTGATGATGCCATTGGACAGCATGGCGTTACCGTGGTTGGTGACGTTGTCGAAGCCGACGCGCACCGCCCAATAGCGCCCCAACAGATGTATGCGTTTCTCGAATTCCAGGTTTACGGTGTAGTAAGTCGGCAGGCGAAAAGTTCCCGGCGGATCGGCCGCATAAATTTCCCCCTGTTCTGAGGTCGCATTGACGGGCAGACCGGTGCGCGCTTCGGCGGAATAGACCAGATCCAATTTGTGGACGATGGGCAGCTTGAAGAACGGCAACACCCCGTATCCCACGAAACGGTTGGGCGTGTCCCAGGGATAGGGGCCGGGCAGTTGCTGGCTCAGCACCGGAAGATCCACACTGAAATCGAACACCTGGTTCGTGTGCGCGCGGGAGCGCGTGTAGGCGCCGAAGATCTCGTAATGCTCGCTGAAGCGGTGACGCAGGCTGACCGTGAAGGCGTCGTAGTGGTCGTCGCGTCCGTTCCCAAGCAAGAAGTTTCCGTCGACCCCGCCATTCAACGTGTTGTAGGCGAAGCCGTGCACGCCGCGTTTCTCCAGGAACTCCAGCTTCAGAAAGACGGCCGCCGGCAGTTTCTTCTCCAGGCTAATGCTCCAGTTCAGGTAGCGCGGTGCGGCCAGCGTGCTCCGGTTCACCACAAACGCGGTTGGCAATGGAATCGGCGCCGGCTCCGGCGTCCCCGGTGCCAGCCCCGTACACGGAACACTCGTGCCGTTCGCTTCCTGCGGGCAGCCGTTCGCATCGAAGAAGTAATCGACCCTCTGCCCTTCGAGAGCTTGATGGATCAATCCCAGGCTGGTTGAGTCGTAGGTAATTCCAATTCCTGCCGACAGCTTGGTATTACTTTCATTGTCGAAAATGTAAGTGCCCGCCAGGCGCGGCGAGAACAGCCGCGTCCGAATAATCTCATCCCAATCGAAACGCACGCCCGGCTCGATGAGCAGACGATTCGTCACCAGCCAGCGATCCTCAGCGTAGGCGCTGGCCTCGGCATTGTAGATCGTCGAGTAATTGCCCCCGGAGAACACCGAATAGCGCGCGCACGTCGGCGCTGGCACGATCGGAAGTCCATTCGCGTCGGTGGGGCAAGGCTGCGGAGGGCTCGTCACCGCAAACGAAATCGGCTGCCGCAGGAACTGCGCGTCGTAATTCAACCGGTCGAGATCTGCGCCGAATTTAATGTCGTGACGTCCGTGCCACTCATGCGGCGGAAGGTAAAGGTTCGCCAGGACCTGCACTCGGCGCGCCAGCGCACTTTCCTGCAGGTAATAGTTGCCCCCGGTTGCCAGCGTCGTCTGAATGTAGCCTGCGTCGCCCTGCGGAGTGAGCGTCAGATTGTACCGGTCCACTCCGAATCCGCTTTCGAGCAGCGCCCCGCCGCGAAAGTAGTAGAGATCTTTGAGCGAGCCGATGTAGGCAGTTTCCACCTCGGCCGGAGTCGTCGCTTGTGGCGTGAGGAATCCCTCTCCGGCGTATTCATCGTGATAGTAATCCGACAGAAAGCTCGCCGTCACGATGTTGCGGTTCGTCAGATTCGATTGCAGCTTAACCAGATTGTCCATGCGCCAGACATGGTCGCTATCGGCGCCGTCAGGCAGTTGCTTGGTGACGTAGTTGTCGTACTCGCCGTCGAGCGTGTCGATAAACCACATCTTCCCTTTGCGAATCGGCCCGGACATCGTGTAAATCGGCGTCCAGTTGGCGAGAGAGATGCCCTTGACGTCCTGCGGCGCAGGAACGAAATCCGTCGCGTTGAACCGGAAGTGGTCGTTGCCCATGCGCGTGTTCAGGCCCAGCACTCCGCCGGAACCTTTGCCGAACTCAGCCGGTTCGCGGCTCGGGGTCACCGCGACGGAGCGGAATGAGTCGATGCTGGTCCGCACCACGAGCGCTCCGTTGGTCGGCTGCGTCACGTTGAAGCCGTCGAGCAGTAAAAGAGTCTGGTAGGTCTCGGCGCCAGCGATATGCGGCTGCCCGAAGGCATCGGGCGTGACTCCGGGGATGAAGGTTAGAGCGTTGCGGTAGTCGTGCGGTCCCGGATAGGGGATATCGATCAGCTCCGCCGCGCTGAGTTCCTCTTTAGACGAGATTTGCGCCGAATCGATGGCCGGCACGGATTCCACCACGTCAACCACTTCCCGCGCCTCCTGCTGATGAGTAAGCGTGACATCGAGGTTGAGAGCGACGCCCACCTGCACGTTGGACTGCGAGATCGCGTAGTAGCCGATCTTTTCCACGCGAAGTTCGTAGGCTCCATGAGGTAATTCGAGAAACTCGCAGCGGCCAGCGAAATCGGTCAGACAGCGTTGCGGCTGAGCCGGCGGCAGCGCCTGCAGCAGGACATGCGCGGACGCCACCGGCACTGCATTTTCGTCGGTCACCGTAACCGCGAGTTTCCGTGCTGTGGATGCGGGCGTTGACGAGGATGCTGGGGGCGGAGCAACTTGTCCCCATCCGGAGACTGAGAAGAGGCCACCGAAAAGAAGAAAAGCAGCGGCTCGCATGGAATGGGGGCTTCCGCACTCAACCCAGTTAGGATACCTCTAGTCCGCGAGCGGTTGTGCCGTCAAAATGCAAAAGTTTCGGCAGCAGGGCAATTCCCCCAAATACGGCTTGTCATCCTGAGGCCCGCGTCTTTTGCGGGCCGAAGGATCTATGCAACAACTTGCCGCCGCTGAGGCGCTGCCGGCGAATTGCATAGGTCCTTCGCTTCGCTCAGGATGACAGGACGTATCTAGGGGAACTACGTCACCGGAACGGTGCGTTACTTCGCACCGTTCGTGCCCAACGCTTCCAACACATCTACGGCAGAGCTATACCGTCCTTGCGGTGCACTGACCTGTGCGCCCTGCACGGTCTGCCGCACTGCCAGCAGCATCTCTCTGGCCAGGGCGACGCCCTCGGCCCGCGCCGCTTCGGGCGTTTGTGCCCGAGCCATGCGTTCCAGCACCGCGTCGGGCACGCTCACCCGCAATTCGTTCTTCATGAACTCAGCATTGCGCACGCTGACTAGAGGCCAGATTCCCGCGACTACGGGAATTCGGCAATGCTCGATGCGGCGGACAAAGTTTTCCAGCAGGCGCAGGTCAAACACCGGCTGGGTCACGGCGTATTCCGCTCCAGCTTCTACTTTGTATTCAAAGCGGCGAACTTCTTCGTCTAAGTCGGTCAGGCCCGGATTCGCGCCAACGCCAATCACAAAGCCCGTCCCGGTTCCGATCGGATTGCCGCCCAGGTCCAGACCGCGGTTCAAATTGTGCACGATGTTGACCAGACCGATCGCGTCCACATCAAACACCGCCGTTGCATCGGGATAGTTCCCCATCTTCGGCGGATCGCCGGTGATGCAGATCAGGTTCTTGATTCCCACCGCGGCTGCTCCCAGCAGGTCGCTCTGAATGCACAACACGTTGCGGTCGCGGCAGGTGTAATGCAGAATCGCGTCGATGCCCACTTCGTGCTGAATCAGCAGCGACAGCGCCTGGTTGCTCATGCGCGCCGAGGCACGCGGGCTGTCCGGAATATTCACCGCATCCACGCCCACCGACTTGACGAACTTTGCCCCCTCGATCTCCTTGCGAATGTCGATGCCCTTCGGAGGCACAATCTCGACCATGGTCACAAACTCGCCACGGGCCAGCTTTGCGCCCAGGGCCGATCTCTTTTCCAGAGGAATGGCCGGCGTCGACGGAGTTGCGGCGTGAGCGCCCGCCGCTTGCGGACCAGCAGCTTTAGCTCGCGCTTCGCCAACCCGCAGCGCCGATTTCATCACCCGAATGTGCTCCGGCGTGGTGCCGCAGCATCCACCGACAACTTTGACTCCCGCGGCGACAAACTTCCGCGCATAGCTGGCCATGTATTCGGGAGAACACAGATAGATGTTTCTGCCTTCAACCGACCGCGGAATGCCGGCGTTCGGTTGCGCGGCCAGCGGCAGGGAAGTCAACGCCCGCACCCGCTCAATGGCGTCTAACATGGCGACCGGGCCCACGCTGCAGTTGCAGCCGATCACGTCAGCTCCCCATTCTTCGATTTTGGCAACAAACGTCTCCGGATCGGATCCGTCCAGGCAATTTCCGTCTTCGTCGATGGTGACCTGCGCCACAATCGGCAAACCGGCTTTCACGTCCTGCGCCGCGAGCATAACCTGATGCAGCTCTTCAAGATAGCCGAACGTCTCAAGGATCAGCAGATCCACTCCGCCTTCCGCCAGCGCTTCAATTTGCCGCCGAAACGACTCTCGGGCTTCTTCAAAGGAAGTCTTGCCCAGGGGTTCAATTCTGGTTCCCAGCGGGCCAACCGAACCCGCGACCCATACATCGAAGCTTTTGGCGGCCTCGCGCGCCAGTTGCACTCCAGCGAGGTTTACGTCTCGCACTTTGTCGGCGAGGCTGTGCCGCGCCAATCGGAAAGAATTGGCTCCAAAGGTATTGGTTTCAATGATCTCCGCGCCCGCCTGCAAGTATTCATGGTGGATTCCGCGGATCAAATCAGGCTGAGAAAGGTTCAATTCGTCATAGGAACGGTTGATAAAAATGCCTTTAGCGTAGAGCAGCGTCCCCATGGCGCCGTCGCAGAGCACCGGGGATTGCTTGATTCGCGAAAGAAAGTCAGCTGGCATAAGATGATCAGTGAAAATAACAGCTATAGTCTTGAGAATACAGGATGGCCGCCGGTTTGTGCACCCGGGGCGCGGCCAAGAAGGTTGGACTGAGTAAGTTAGGACTGAATGGGCGCCGGCGCTCGTTGTTGTGCACGTGAGAGGCCTGGTTAAAGGTCTGCTATAATCCGCTATTTCGCATTTAAATCTCCATTTTTCATGTCGTTAGGAGCTTCCGGTTTGAAGAAATCCGTGCTTGTTCCCGGTGTTGTTTTCGTCGCCAGCATCTGTCTTATCTCATGCAGCAAGTCGTCCAAGCCGAAAAATCCTCCGAGCGGCCTGGATACTCGCGTTTTTGCTTCCCAGAGCGTAACTGCAGGGTCGACGTTTGGCAGCCTGGTGATTGTTGACGCCTATAATGACACTCTCCCGCGGACTGCTGGAATCGGTTCTGGCACCTTTAATGCGCCGGGACTTATGGCGATTTCTGCTAACCGGGCGACCGTGATTGTCTTCGATTCGGGCAGCAACACTGTCGATATCGTGAATACGACAACGGAGTCGACCAGCGGGTCGATCGCGCTGCCGGGGGCAACCACCAGCATGGTAATCCCTGCCCAGAGCGCCACGCTTGCGTTTACCGCGGTTCCGACGGCGTCCGTGGCTGGAATCCTCTCGCCTGCCGGCGCCGTTGTGGAGATGAATCTGGCCTCGGGTTCGACCATTTCCACCATTGGCGTTCCGGGCGCGCAGACGGTTGTCACCAACGCCGGGGGGACGCAATTGTTGGCCTTCAGCGATGACAGCGACACTATGGCTGTGCTTTCTCCCGCGATTGCGGTGAGCCCGGTCGACCAGGGCTGCGACAGCGGTTCCTTGAGCACGGCCTGCTTTCTGGTCTCTGGCTTTAGCCGCCCCGTCTATGCCATTTATTCCAGCGACGGCTCGACAGCCTACGTCCTGAATTGTGGATTGCAGTGCGGCGGCACCCAACCCGCCAGCGTGGCCGTGGTGAATACGGCGACGTTCGCCATAACCAATACCATTCCGGTCGAGGGCGCTACCTGGGCACTGATCAGCGGTACAACCATGTACGTAGCTGGAACGCCGCCTCCTGCCACTCCTGGAGGCAACACCTGTATGGGTGGGCCGACGACCGCCGCAATCACGTGTGGACGTCTCGACATCGTGGATCTGAATTCCCTGGCCGTCGTGAACACCCAGGAGCTTTACATCCCTGACGGCTACCACGACCGTATGGATATGAGCGCCAACGGCCAGCTTTTCATCGGCTCGCACACCTGCACGTCGATTGGCGACGTGAACAATCCGCAAGGGGAAGTGCGCGGCTGCCTGGCGATCTACAACACCGGCTTGGGCAACGTGGTGATCCCTCCCGACAACGGGGACGTCACCGGCTTGACGGGCCTGACCAATCGCTACGTGGAGTATGTGGCGGAAGCCGGCAATCTCCGCGTCTATGACACGGACCGAGACATACTGCTCCTGAACGAATACTACGTTCCTACCGGCACCATCCCGATTGTAGGCGTCGTGATCGACGTGAAAGAGGTCGACTTCTTCTAGAAAGCTTCTTCCAGCGTCTTGCAGTCGCGGCCACGTCATTGCGTGAAATGAGTTCTGATGGACAGTTTGGCATTTCACCGCGTTGCAACCGAAGCGAGGTGGTCCTGATCGCTTTATTATTTCCTATTTCTTCTTCGGTTGCGACGTCGCGAATAATGACGACCCAATCAGGAAATGCCCTTCCGCCTCATCCGCCAACTCCAGATCCATCCGCTGGTAGCTGAAGTTCAGCCGCAGATAATATGTTTTTCCGGCCTCGGCGGTCAGATGCATCGCCTCTCCGATCCGCTCGGAAGATTTCTTGAAGGTTCCCGACTGCCACTCCGCGCAGACATTATGTTCTCCCGGGTCGACCGGAAAAAAGAAATACGATTTCCCCTCGTTCGCTCCCACCCAGTTTCCATCCAGTCCGACACGCATGGTTGGGGCAGTGACGAAATCTACGAAAAAATAGACCAGCGCTTTGCCCGGTTCCGTCTGCCCGACGGGATGTTTCAGGTCCGTCGTCTGCACGTTGAACATTCCCGCGCTCGGACCGCATCCCGCCGCGGTTCGCGCCGCTGCCGCATCATTCTGCGCCAGAACTGGCAAGGCTCCCAGGGAAATCGCCAAGCATAAAACGCACCAACGCTTATTCACGGTTTGCCCCCAAATCGCTAACGGTGTCCAAAGATCAGGGTCATCCATAGGCGACTCATCTTAGCTCGTTGGCAGAGGTTCTGTAAGCCAGCATTAGCTGCGGCCTGTTGGATCAGGAACTCACACTCAAAACCCGCGGTCGGAGGGTCGGTGAGCGCTTTGCGATGTTACGCGAATTGACAGGGGAGGCATGAGCGCGCGCCGCTATAATTGCGTCTATTATGACTGCGCTGTCAGAGCAGGACATCTCTCGCGAGCCGTGGCCCCCGCTTTCGTATCCCGACTTCGCGGCCACCCAACACCTTCTGCATATGGGTTTACAGGCAGTCGGCAAATTGAAGCTGGAAGAGCCGTTTGAACCGCAGTGGGGCGAAGTACCGCTCTGGCTCAGCAGCCGAGGGTTAACAACCGGGCCAATCCACTATTCCGGCGGCGCCTATGAAGTTACGGTTGATCTGATTTCTCACCAGGTGGGCTGCGCAACCAGTTGGGGATTTACGGGTGGTTACGACCTGGCGTCCATGTCTGTCGCCGAATTCGTAAAGCGACTCTTTGACATCCTGGGCAAAGCCGGTATCAAAGCTTCCATCAACTTGAAGCCGCAGGAAGTGCTCAATGCGATTCCATTTGACGAGGACACGCTGAGTCGTCCCTACGACCCGACGCTGGTTAACAGTTGGTGGCGAATCCTCCTGAGTGCGCAGCGTGTGATGCGGGTTTTCCGCGGACGCTTCAAGGGCAAGACACAGCCCATCGGGCTGATGTGGGGAACCCTTGACATCCGCGATGTGCGCTACAGCGGCAGGCCCGCTTCACCCGGCGGGAAAGCCGATTACATCCGGCGTAACGCCATGAACGAAGAGCTTATTGAGGTGGGTTGGTGGGCGGGCAGTGCCGCTTATCCAAAACCAGCGTTCTATTCTTTCGCCTACCCGCAGCCCAGGGAGATCGAACTTGCAAAGGTGAGCCCGGCCAGTTCGCGATGGGAGCCGGCCATGGGCGAGTTCCTGCTTGACTATGACGATCTGCGCAAATCGAAAGACGCTGATGGCGATCTGCTGTCGTTTTTCGAGTCCACCTATCACGCTGGCGCTGAGAGGGCAGGCTGGGACCCGCATCTGGTTGGCAGCGGCAGACCTGAATAGGTGCGGCACCGGAGGATTGGCTCAGGCGGACTGGTTCACCACGATTCAGCCCGGATTCAGCCTGCCTGTTGCGGATCAGCGCTTTAGCGTTGATCTGAGTCGCGTTTTTCGGGTGATATGTCCCAGTCTGGAAAGATTTGTGCAAAGGAATACGCGACGAAGGCACATCTTTGTCGCCGCCTCTCTCGGAGAGTGAACATGAGGGCAAGGAAAAACCCTGTTAATGCTCCGAAGATTGCTTCTGTAAGTGAGAGGCTGTTGAACGTTCGCAGCCCCTGGTTGGTCAGTATGAATCCGGTATATGCCATAGCCGGCGTCCAGAGAATTAAGCGAAGAATGAACACAGGGGATCACCTCTTGATGAGTCGGGGATGAAAAGGCGGTCGGGTGAGGGTCGGAATGTCAGTCAGAAGCCTGCGCTAACTCGTGAACCGCCTGAAGTGGATTTACGAATTCAAAATTGTAAGCGACGCAATTGTCGGGGGCAATACAGCGAATTCCGTAGGCCGGGTCCAGGGTTGAGATCGCGACGTTTCGACTGTTGACCATTTACTTCCTTGTTCCAGGACCGGTTAGCGGGTTACTTCGTTCCCGGAGGAATGCTTTGGGGCTCCTGATTGTCGTAGGCCACGTCATGGTGACGGTATTCATCTGTGCTGGTCTTCTGAGTGGGCCGATAGCGGGTGCTTAAGATCAGCCGGTCTTTATCAAACGTTCCGGAATAATCGCTTTCTCCGAGGCTGAAGGTGATGGTTCCGTTTACAAACGTGTAATTTCCATATTCGCGGTCCTTCTCGTGCGCATCGCATGACTTGCTGTACCGTGCCAGAGCCTCATCATCCAGTTCCGTGGAAACATTCACGCTGCAGACCTGTCCATTTTTTCCAAAGCGGAGAATCGAATAGAAGTCGACGTCGTGGCCGCCCGAGGATGTTGCTATGTCCTTGTGCACGAACACACCGGAAGGCGCCGGAATGGACGCTGCCGGGGGTGCTGCGGGCGGCGGCGCCGGGGACGTTCCAGACTCGGCAGGCTTTTCGTTGCGGCAGCCCGGGATCGCTACGGAGATCGCAAGCAAGGCGACGGACATTGTCATGTGGAGCCGATGTGCGCTAAACGACTTGCTCCAGATCATTTGCGTTCACCTCTCGGATGGTTTCCAGGTACGGCCGTGGCTACAATCCTATGGCGAGGCGGAAGTGATGGCAATCCTAAAAGGCGTAACGGGGAGGCTCACGATGGCGAATCATCATCGCCAACAGGTACTGGGGGATGTTATGAACTGCGTCATAGGGACTGGCTGCGTGGCGGAACGGGTGTCATCATCGCCGGTGCGTTGTTGCTGTTTGCCTAGAATCTCTTCCGAAGAAATTCAACAAGGCCATAACCGATAAGCGCGGCAACCACGGCGATTTCAGAATTGGCGATCGTGAAACATCTCCTACTACCCAAGCCACACCCCTCTTCTGCCCCATGCCTGAGCGCTCAAACTCCCCCATCAAGAGATTGGAATAAAAGAGGAAGATGATAAAACCCACTTCAATCAGCGCTCTGCAGATATTCTTCTTCATGGCACAATACCGGGTCCTTTGGCGAGAGCTGAGAATGTAGCGGATTGTTGACGCAACCTTGTGCTGATCTTCGTGGGTGATCCGAAATCCGCGCTTCTCATAAAAATAGCGGGATGATTTATCTTTGCGACCGGAGCGTCACGGCGAATCCCCTAATTGGCTCAAATTCAATCTTGCAACTCTGGTGTCGCAAGTGTTTTAATTGGGGGAGTATCGTCTCACGATACATGATCCATTCAGAGCCTCGGCAATGCGGTCCACGTCTTATTTCTGGTTGTTTTCCCGATCGTTGACTTCCCGCGCTCGGAAGAACTACCAAGCGACAATCTACTATGGACTGGCCGTATTGGCGGCGAGTGCGGCGTTGTTGTCGCGAGCAGTTTTGGGCCCGGAGTTTGGATCGCACTACCCGTATCACACCGTATGGTTAGCGGTCATTTTCGTTGCGTGGTACTGCGGGCCGGGCCCGTCGATTTTGGCGGTTGGAATTGAGGCGCTCGGAATCTGGTACTGGTTCTTGCCGCCTTATCATTCCATTTCTGGAAAAAACCATGTCGAGTACTTCGGCATTTTCGGGTTTCTAACGTTTTCCGTCATCATTATCGCCTTAGGAGAATCGAACAGGCGTCTGTTGGTTAGGCGCGAAAAAGCCGAAAGGGCATTGCACGAAGCCAACGAGGAACTAGAAGAGCGGGTAAGCCAGCGAACGGCTGAACTGGAACGCTCAAACGAATCTGCCAGACGGTTGAGTGCCAGAATCATTGTAGTGGAGGATGAAGAGCGCCGCCGCATTGGCAGAGCACTTCATGACAGTCTGGGTCAATATTTAGCGTTGCTGAAGATGAATCTCAGCCTTCTTCGAGCCGAAGTTGACACCGAAACCGCTCTTTTCTCCGAGTGCGCGACTATGGTTGAACAGTGTCTCACCGAGACGCGGACCATCTCGCACTTGTTGCACCCGCCGCTGCTGGATGAGCTCGGCTTTGGCTCGGCTACGCGTTTATTTGTGGAAGGGTTCTCTCGCCGCAGCGGTTTAACGGTTACGCTTGACTTGCCGTCTGAGGCTGGCATGCGGCTCCCGGTGAATCTCGAAGTTGCTCTATTTCGCGCTGTCCAGGAAGGACTTACGAATATTCATCGATATGCGGAAGCAACATCCGCAAGCATAAGCTTGAAAAGAGAGATCTCAATGGCGCAACTCAGCATCCGGGACAATGGAAAGGGAATACCACCCGCGCTGTTAAAGCGACTTCGCGACGGCACCGCTGACTCTGGCGTGGGTATAGCTGGGATGCGAGAACGTTTGCGCGAGCTGAACGGCGTGCTGGAAATCCAATCCGACCAGTCGGGAACGATTCTTAAAATTACAGCTCCTACCACTCGCAGCCCTGAACAAACATCGGCTGCTGTAGCGTCAGCGCAATCGCTTTCCGCCTAAGCGACGTTATGCGCTAATTGACACGATGATAGTTACCGGCCTCTAGCTCTTGCCATTCGCTGCGAACTCAGGACTTGCCGGCGTGATCGCCATATTCCCAGTCGTAGGGCACGCCGGTGTCGCCAAGGATGAACGCGACCAGTTTGGCGAAGGCCGCTTCGGAGCGAACATCGTTCGACAGGACGAGAACACAACGCTGGCTGGCCTCGATGCAGACGAGTGTGTTGGCGGTCTGGCCATCGTGGCCGCCTTTGAAAAAACAATGCCCCTGCGGGCCATCGAAAACAACCTCACCGAGACCCGCGAACAGATCCTTGCGTTGCTCACTCACCGGCAGGTCGGGGAGGAAAAGAGGGAACTGATGAGCTGTGGTGATGTGCAGGCTGGGTTTTGTCATTTCCGCGCGTGAGGCCGCACTGAGGCCATCGTCGCGCACCAGGGCCGCGGCAAACTTCGCGAGGTCGGAAATCGTGGTATTCATGGAAAATTGGCCGACGGGGTCGATCCGCGTTACGGCGATGGTGCGCCGACCACGCCGCAGGATGACCTTGTGAGTGCGGCAATGGCCAGCAGCAACGCGCACATGCCTGCAGTGACTTCCAGCAACTTTAAGTTGTCGGGCGTCTGCGGTCCGCCCAGAGGCATATCGGTTGTTACCAGTGCTGCCTTCTTGTGGTTCGCGGGATCGTAGTGCACCGCGATCGGTGTCCCTGGAGGATGCTCATCCACCCACTCCTGCATGAGGCCGAACTGCAGGGCTGGGTGTTGCGAAATAACTCTGCGGGGAGCGGGAGTGCTGCGCGAGTGAACCTTGGTTACGATCTCTTCGGCGCCAACCAGATACGTGACACGGCAATCGATCCAGTAGGCCTCTCGTGGTTTGTGCGTGTAGATATCCAGCCCGCACCTTTGAACCAGCGCCGTCGCCTGCGGCCATTGCGCCTGTGCGTGTTCCTGCCAGCCCTGTGCCAGGGTCACAACCAGCACAAAAATTGAGCACAACCCGGCAAAGAGACCCAGCCCCGCCACTGCGAGCCAGACCAATTGAATCTTGCGCACGCCTTCCGTCGGCATCTGCAGTGTTCTCCAAACATTCACAACGGCCAATCAGCCCGCCGGCGACTGTCGAAGCTTCCCGAAGCCCGAAAGCCTCTTCGGCTTCGCTAGGGCAGGTTCCGCCTGAAGCCCTATTTCCCCGGCTCCAGCACCAGGCTATGGGCTTTGGCGGCTTGCACGGCTGCTGGATTGAAGGGCAGCGTGAACGTTGTTCCCTCGTACCAGGCTTTCCACTGGTCCATGTAGTAGGGGCTGAGGAAATTTCCGGCTTGTCCGGTCACGATGTTCAGGGTGGACTGGTCAAGGTCGGCGAGATTTGCAGTGAATCGTTCCGACGGCCCGTGGTGCCGGGTGACCGCTTTTACCGTGTAACCGCTGCCCGATTGCTGCTGCACGCCCGGTCCTGCCCAGTGTTGGATGAGTGGAATCTTTCCCAGCACCGGATGCCGAATCTCGACTGCATTGAAACTGCCCCAGTGCCACGATGCTAAGTCCTTGGGCGCATTTGCATCGTTGACCGCAGCTTCCACCGCGGCCGTCAATAACTCCTCGTAATTCGGATACTTCTCCGGCAGCCAGCGTTTGGGGTGATGGATCAGAATATTCTCCAGCCAGACGGAGCGCTGCTCCCAGGAGTAGGTTTGCCAGTTCAAGGATCCTTCGGCTGTTTGGGGATCTGGTTTCTTCGAATCTTCGGGCGCGGCTCCCAGCTTCGGTTCGAGCAGCAGTCGCCTCAGATCTCGTGCCGAGACTACCGCGATCGTTGGCGCCGCCGAAGAAGCCAGCATGCGCCCATCCCAGTTTCTCATTAAATCCGCGGCCTGCTTGGCGCGCGCCGAGGGCTTCGTCGCGTGGTCTACGGCGTAGACAAAACGCTCGGCTGCGAACAGGTCGGCTTCCGAGCGGACATCCGTTTGCAAGGCGAGCATGTCAGCGGCGGAAAATTGTCGTCCCGATTCCAGCACGTGATAAATCCGCGCCTGACGCCAGGGAGCTTCCCACTCCATGCTGATCGAGTGCGGGTAATCGTCGGGCGTGATTCTTCCGTTGGCTGTCGCGATGATGCCGGAAGCAGGGTTGTAGATGTTCGGCAGCTTGTCGAACGGAATGAAGCTGGTCCACTCATGGGCGTTGTCCGCACCGCTGACGGGCAGGCTGCCGTCACCGGCTGCACGAATCGGAACCTTGCCGGTGGCGTGATAGCCGATATTTCCATCGACGTCTGCGTACACCACGTTTTGCCCCGGCGCATCGAGTTGCGAGAATGCATGCTGGAAATCTTCCCAGTTCTGCGCGGAATTTACGTCGAAGAATGGTATGCGGAGGCCGTCGTAGAGTGTCCAACGCAGGGCCAGGGGGCGCGTCTCGCCGGGAACCAGCTCTGTAACGATGGGCCCGTGGCGTGTGATCTTCACGTCGATGGTGAAGTCCGGTCTGCCTTTGACGTGAATCGTCTCGGTGCGATGTTCCGGCTGCATCCAGCCCTGCGGTGTTTGATAGGCGCCCTGCGCGTTGAAATTTTCGATATAGACGTCCGTCACAGTCGGGCCGACGTTGGTGAATCCCCAGGCGATGCGCTGATTGTGGCCCACGATCACATAAGGCA
>JBEKDY010000024.1:0-29006 GCA_050014115.1 Candidatus Sulfotelmatobacter sp.
TTATTCCGAGACGCTGTGTTCTTCGTTCTGCGAGCGCAGGACGCGGTCGATGGAGTAGGGGGCGCGGCGGCTGGGTTCGTGGTAGTGGCGGACTTGCATTTCGCCGAGCAAGCCGATGGCGAGCAGGTTCAACCCGCCGAGCAGCAGGCCGAGAGCCAGCATCATGAGCGGCCCGTGGGCGGCCATCACTGGGACGTTGCGCAGAAACTTTTCCGCGCCAAGCCACAGGACGATGGCGCTGCCACCGAACATGCTGGCCATCCCGAAGGTTCCGAAGAAGTGCAGCGGGCGGGAAAGATAGCGCAACAGGAAGCGAATGGTGAGCAGATCAAAAAACACGCGAAAAGTGCGGGTGATGCCGTAATGCGAAACGCCGCGCTCGCGGTTCACGTTGCGGATGGGCACCTCGCAGATCGTGGCTCCATGCCAGGAAGCGAGCGCCGGAATAAAGCGGTGCAGTTCGCCGTAGAGCGGCACCTGGTCGAGGATATCGCGGCGATAGGCTTTGAATGTGGTGCCGAAGTCGTGAATGTTCACGCCGCTCAGCTTGGCCATCAGCCAGTTGGCGACTTTCGACGGAACGCGGCGAATCCAGAAATTATCGACGCGCACTTTGCGCCAGCCGCTGACGATGTCGTAACCGGCGGCGATCTTTTCGAGGAACAGAGGGATATCGGCAGGATCGTGCTGCAGATCGCCATCCATCGCGATGATGTATTCCCCGCGGGCGTGATCGAATCCGGCGGCGAGTCCGGCGGTCTGGCCGAAGTTGCGGCGCAGCTTGACCACCGTAACGCGGCTATCGACGGCCGCGATTTCGCGCAGCGTGGCGAAGGTGCGGTCGCTCGAACCATCGTCGACCAGAACGATCTCGAACGTCTCGCCGGCCGCTTCCATCACCACTTTCAGGCGGTCATAGAGGTCGGTGACGTTCTCCTGCTCGTTGTGCAGCGGAACGACGATGGAGTACTTGGGCACGATCTTTTCATTATAGCCGATGGGTCAATGGGCGCGCGGGACGAAAATTTGGGCCATGGATCTACACGGATAAGGCTTGAGAAGAGGACAAGACCTCAGGGCTTAAGCCCCCTGGCCAGAGTGTTGGGACGGCACGGCTGAAGCCGTGCCCTTCCCAACCGCTCCGCGAGTGGGGTGCCGCTATTCCTTCAGCTTCAGCTTCGACTTGTTCTCTTCCAGAAAAGTCTTGATATCAGCGGCGGCGCCGAGCAACCGGTTCCACTGCTCGTAGTAGAGCGTGACCGGGAAACGTCCCAGGCCGTAGACGCTAACGCCGCCTTTTTCACCGACTTTGAAAATCAGGTCGCCGCTGCGCTTCTTGACTTCGACTTCTTTTTCTAACTGCGACAGCTTTGCTTTCAGTTCTTCGTATGTTGGTTCTGCCATGCTTTCTTCGCCTCCAGAAAAAATTGCGGGTAGGCCAGCCGCCAGTCTGGCTAACGTTCCCGATGGCGGTCCGTCCCTATAGTAATGCGTCCCTATAGTAACTTGTCGGGGATTGCATCGCGCGCGACAACCGTTGTAACCTCGTAATAGTTTGGTGTTTCGATCCTGATGCGGGAAAGCATGCGGTCGGTATATCGCTGGTCGGCGTGGCTCTGCCTGTCCCTGATGCTGTGGACGGCGGCGGCGGAGTCTACCCACAATCACCCCAGCCAGACCGATGCGGCCTCCTGCTCGATTTGCGTGGCGGCGCACAGCACCACTCCTACCGTCAGCTCCACTCATGTCCGGCCTGTTTTCTCCACGGTCGGCGTGCTGCGAGAAGAAGCAGTCATCGCGCAAGCCCGGCTCGATGTTTTTGAGCTCGGCAGCCGCGGCCCTCCTGTCCTCTAGGGATTCCCACTGATTCGATCCCCGGCCTTCGTGCCGGCCAATCCCTATTCTTTTTCTCTTTTCGTTCAGGAGGACGTAATGCCTACTTCCTACAAGCGGCAATTATCCGCCATTTTTGCCGTCATCTTACTAAGCACCGCCGTATGGGCGGCAGAGGGCCAGACGGCCGGAAATTCCGGTTCGATCAACGGGACCGTGCTCGACCCAACGGGCGCCGTCGTGCCCAACGCCACGGTTGAGATTCACAATCCGGTCAGCCATTTTGACCGATCCACGACTACGGACAAATCCGGGAGTTTCAGCATTCCGAACGTACCGTTCAATCCCTATCACGTGACGGTGACCGCGGAGGGCTTTGCAGCGACTGCGCAGGACGTGGACGTACGGTCGGTTGTGCCGCTCAGCATCAGCGTTAGTCTTCAGGTCCTGGGGTCGACCACGTCGGTGACGGTCACCGATGCGGGAGATCTGGTAGAGAACGATTCTAGTTTCCACTCCGATATCGACAGGAGCTCGTTCGAAAAGATTCCGCTGGAAAGTTCCTCCCCGGTGAGCGCTTTGGTCACGCAATCGACGCCGGGAATCGCTGCCGATTCCAATGGGTTGTTCCACGGGCTCGGCGACCACGCGGAGAATTCGTTCTCCGTCGACGGCCAGCCGATTACGGATCAGCAGAGCAAAGTATTTTCGAATCAGATCCCACTCGATTCGGTCCAATCGCTGGAAGTTATCTCCGGCGCACCACCCGCGGAATACGGAGGCAAGACCAGCGTTGTGATCGTGGCGACCACACGCTCGGGACAGGGTGTGACCACGCCTCATGGAAGTGTGACCACCTCCTACGGATCGTTTGGATCGTCGAACGTGGCAGCCGAGCTTGCCTACGGAGGTAAGAACTGGGGAAACTTCATCTCGGTGGGCGGTTTGAATAGCGGCAGGTTCCTGGATCCGCCGGAATTCGCGGTGCTGCATGACAAGGGCAACGAAGAAAACCTGTTCGATCGCGTGGACTTCCAAGTCACCACCAACGACTCGATTCACCTGAACTTCGGCTACAGCCGGAGCTGGTTCCAGACGCCGAATTCGCTCGATGCCGAAAACGCGACGGCGTGGAGCGGGCTGGCCGGGATCGAGCCGCAAATGGCCGCTTTCGCCGGCACCGACCCGAACGGAAATATCGTTGGACCGACGGACCAGCGCTCAAAAATTGGGACGTTCAACATTGCCCCGTCGTGGACGCGGCTGCTCAGCACGAACTCCGTGTTCACCCTGGGCGCGTTCGTGCGCCGCGACGATTACAACTACTACCCCAGCAGCGACCCGTTCGCTGACCTGGGGCCGCCGAGTCTGCAGAGACAGTCGGTGGGCCAGAACCGCACGCTCACGAATGCCGGACTTCGATCGGATCTCTCCTACGTCAAAGGAATCAATCAGATCAAGGCTGGAGTCACCTACGAACAGACTTTCCTCAACGAAAACGACACGCTCGGGATCGTGGATCCTACCTACAACGCCCCCTGCATTGCTGCCGTGGCTACGAGCGCGGTGAACCCGTTCCCCTATGTCGCAGCGCCCGGACTCACTCCGGCAGACTGCCCCGGCAACAGCGGCACCTCGCAGGCCAACGTCGCGTCCAACGTGAACGCCCCCGGCTCGGCTTTTTACCCCTATTACAATCCGGTCCTCGCTCCTTACGATTTGACCCGTGGCGGAAGCCTGTTCACCTTCAATGGCCACACCGACGTGAAGGAGCTGGCTCTCTACGTTCGGGATGTGATCACCAAGGGAAACTGGTCTCTGAACCTGGGCTTGCGCGGAGATTTGTACAACGGCCTCACCATCGCGCGGCAAGCTGAGCCTCGGCTGGGAGTGGCCTACAACGTGAAGAAGACTCACACTATACTTCGCGTTTCCTACGCCCGCACGCTGGAATCTCCGTTTAACGAAAATCTGATCCTTTCCAGCATCGGATGCGGCAACGCCGTCCTGGCTCCGCTGCTTCTGTGTACGCCTGGAGCGGGCGGGGAGTTGAATCCAGGTTTTCGCAACGAATTCCACGCCGGCATCGAGCAGGCTTTCGGGAAGTACCTGGTGTTTTCCGGCGAGTACATCACCAAGTACACACACAATGGCTACGACTTCAGCGTGCTGGGGAACACTCCGATCACATTTCCGATTGAATGGCACAACTCGAAAATTCCGGGATATGCCGGACGCGTGAGCGTTCCAGAGGTGCATGGCTTTTCTGCGCTGATGGTTTTCTCGAGCGTAGCGGCGCGCTTCTTCCAGCCCCAGATCGGCGGAGCCGGCTCGACCGTCGCCACGGCTGCCGGACTTCCCTTCCGCATCGACCACGACGAAAAGTTCAACCAGACTACGCATTTCCAATATCAACCCTGGAAGCGCGGGCCGTGGACCGGCTTCAACTGGCGGTATGACAGCGGGCTGGTGGCGGGCAATGCACCATGCTATGGTCTAGGTCCTGCCAACGATTGCCCACAATCAGTACCGACTGGTCCGCCAGCCGTCCAGTTGCAAGACGCTTTTGGAAACCCCTTGAGTGGCGATCAGGAGTTCCAGGCGGGCTTCACCTGCAACGGTGTCCGCGCAACGCCGACCGCACCTCTGCCATCCCCGTGCGGGGCGCCGCTCGGATCCAGCCTGATACAAGTGCCGGCGAATGGCACCGAGAACGACGACCACAATCCGCCGCGTATCGCATCGCGGAATCTCTTCGACGTCTCCGTGGGCCATGACAACCTGTTCCACTTCCACGGCGACAAATACAAAGTGAGCGCGCAACTGACCGTCATTAACCTGACGAACAAATACGCGCTCTACAATTTTCTCTCCACGTTCAGTGGCACGCACTATGTTTCGCCGCGAGCGATTACGGCGCAGCTGGGGTTTCACTTCTAGGATCAGTGGCCAGGCACCATGCTCTCGGCCGTAGAGACGTTGCTTGCAACGTCTTTATCTGCCCACGGGCAAGGCGTAGCCAGCCACGTCTCTACGAAACAAGGGCGTCTAGGACGAGCGTGCAGCTCGTAAACCACCGCCGTTTGTAAACCAATGTAAAGCTGCGGTGGGCGCAGGAGCGACGGCGAGTCTGACTGTTAGAATAAGAATTACCCTGCGTAGCCGCGACGCTTTTTTGGAGAAACGCTTGTCGATAAAGTTCGTTACCCAGCCATTCATTGTTGTTTCTGTATTTTTCGGCTTTCTTTTTTTGGCGTCCCAGGCTGTGTCGGCGCAGCAGAGTCCTCCGGAGTCGAATCCTGGGCCATCGGCGGCGCAACCGACTCCTAAGAGTGATAGCTCGTCCAAACCTGCGCCGTCGTCTGGGCAGGACGCGGCACCTGCGGCGTCGCCCCAGGCGGCGTCGGACAAAGACAAAGACAAGGACAAAAACAAAACTGCACAGGGCACGAACGGCAAGAAAAAAAATGCAGGGACATCGAACGACCGGCTGTTTCTTGCGCTGCCGAATTTCCTGACTCTGGAGGGTTCCGGAAAAGTGGCGCCGCTCACCACTGGACAGAAATTTAAAGTGGTGGCTCGCGGCGCCTTCGACAAAGTGCAAATCCCCTGGTACCTCTCGCTGGCGGCCATCAGCCAGGCGGAAAACAGCGAACCCGGGTACGGCCAGGGCTGGGAAGGTTACGGAAAGCGCTTCGCATCGGCCTTTGCGGATGGGGCCATTGAGAACTTCATGACCAGCGCGGTTTTTCCTTCATTGCTGCATCAGGATCCCAGATTTTTTCAGTCCAGCGAAGGCGGATTCGCGCACCGGGCCGGTTATGCAATCAGCAGAATCTTCGTCACGCGCTCGGATTCCGGCCATTCGCAATTCAACTATTCTGAAATTTTTGGCAGCGCGCTGGCCGCCGCCATCTCCACCAACACTTACCATCCCCGCGCCTTCATCACCACTCGCTACGACCCCATGACGAACACGGTGACTTATGTTCACAATGCATCCGACCGCACCCTTCCGAATACCCTCAGCGTATGGGGAACGCAGATGGGCTATGACGCGCTTACCTATGGGATAAAGGAATTCTGGCCCGACCTTCACCGCAAGATGGCAAAAAAACACAACAAGGCCGCGGCCATGCAACCCGCGAGTTCGAATCCGTAACCGCAAGCTCGGCCGTGGGTTGTGGAATTGATGGAGCGGGAGACGGGGATCGAACCCGTGACATCCAGCTTGGGAAGCTGGCGTTCTACCGCTGAACTACTCCCGCTCGAGGCCGGCGAACGCAGTTAGCTTATCACCGCGGACAGCTGACCAACAACCATCCACGAATCGAGCCGGCATCCTGGCGGCTGTTCCGAGCGCTGCCAACAGGGCCGCGGTACCTGCGCGTCCCGGTTCTGCGTCTGCATCTTCTTCTCGACTGCATTAGTATGGTCGTCGCGCTCAAGGACGCGCCCAAGACATGCCGAGAAAGTCCACATCCGCCGGCACCGCCGACCGCCGTTCGTTTCTTCACACTGCATTCGTAGGCGGAACCGGGGCCGCGCTCGGTTCGCTCACTCCGGCGTTCGGTGCCGCGCGTGCCAGTTCTTCGATGGCTGCTGCAGCCGATGGAAGTGATCCCATACCTCGCCCCGCAGAAATCAAAGGCTTCGAGCTCGACGAGATCACCATCTCCCAACTGCAGGAGGGAATGAAGTCGGGGAAGTTCACCGCTCGATCGCTGGTGGAGAAATACGCGAGCCGCATCGACGAGATCGACAAGCATGGACCCGCCGTCAACAGCATCCTCGAACTGAACCCGGACGCTCTCGCCATTGCAGATGCGCTGGATCAGGAGCGCAAGGCCAAAGGAGCGCGCGGCCCGCTGCATGGCGTCCCGGTGCTGATCAAAGACAACATCGACACGGCGGACAAGATGATGACCACCGCGGGATCGCTGGCGCTGGTCGGCTCGAAGCCGCCGAAGGATTCTTTCGTCGCGCAGAAGCTGCGTGTGGCCGGGGCAGTGATTCTCGGCAAAACGAATCTCAGCGAATGGGCCAACATTCGATCGAGCCACTCCACCAGCGGGTGGAGCGGCCGTGGCGGTCTCACGAAGAATCCGTATGCGCTCGACCGCAATCCTTGCGGATCAAGTTCCGGGACAGGAGCCGGCATTTCCGCGAATCTGTGCGCGGTCGGCATCGGCACTGAGACTGACGGTTCGATTGTGTGTCCTTCGTCGGCGAATGGACTGGCCGGGATCAAGCCAACGGTGGGGCTGGTGAGCCGCAGCGGCATCATCCCGATCTCACACACGCAGGATGGCGCGGGACCCATGTGCCGCACGGTGCGCGATGCCGCGATATTGCTGGGCGCGCTGACGGGCGTCGACCCTGAGGATTCCGCGACCGCCGCGAGCCAGGGCAAATCCTATTCGGATTACACCCAGTTCTGCGATCCCAACGGACTGAAAGGCGCGCGCATCGGCGTGGCCAGAAAATACGCTGGCTTCAGCGATCCGGTCGACGCGCTGCTGGAGCAGTCGCTCGACACTCTGAAAAAATCGGGAGCAACTCTGGTCGACCCCGCCGATATTGAAACTCTGGGAAAATTTGGTGATAGCGAACTGGTCGTCTTTCTCTACGAACTCAAGGCCGACCTCAACGCCTATCTGGCGCGGCTTGGCGCGGGCGCTCCCGTGCGATCGCTCAAAGACATCATCGATTTCAACGAGCGCTACCGCCAGAAAGAAATGCCCTACTTCGGCCAGGACATATTCATAAAATCGGAAACGAAAGGTCCGCTCACGGAAAAAGAATATCTGGACGCGCTCGCGAAGAACCGTCAATTGGCCCGCGTCGAGGGCATTGACGCGCTCATGGACAAGCACAAACTTGACGCCATTGTCGCTCCCACCGGCGGACCCGCCTGGCTCACGGACCTGTTGAACGGCGATGCGTTCGCGGGAGGCAGTTCGAACGCTGCCGCGGTCGCCGGCTATCCAAACATCAACGTAACCGCTGGATACATCTCGGGCCTGCCGGTGGGAATTTCATTCTTCGGACGCGCCTGGAGCGAGCCCACGCTGATCCGGCTTGCCTACGCCTTTGAACAGGCCACCAAAGCGCGGCAAGCTCCTCGCTTTCTTCGCAGCATTGGCGGGAACCAGAGCGCGGTCTAGAATAAAAGAGCCAGGGGGCTGGAGGTGTATGTGGCAAAACTCCGGGTTCAATCTGTTCTCGCATCCTTGACTTGCGTCTTCTGCCTTGCGCTTTCTTGCCTCGCCCAGGATCAACCAACCGACACCTGCTATCTGTACCTCGCCAACGAAGAGGCTCGCGTCACCAATCTGCCGTCGCTAACGGCGCCGTCGAAAGACACATCCGCGGTGATGGCAACCGCGGTGGAGATGGTGCTCCACGATAAAAACTTGTGCTGCGGAAAAGATTCGATTCTTGAAGACTCGGTGCTCTCGGAACCTCGTTCATTAAAGGAACTCGGTACCAAGTTGCAGGGACGTCACACCTTGAGCGACGGCCACGCCCTCGTGGTAAGTGCCGACTACTTCCCACAAGGTTCCATTAATGCTGGTTCAGTCATTGGCGCTCTGCAGGACCAACGCGCTCCGCTGCTTGAGTGGAAGTCCCACGTGTATGTTGTGTACGGAGCAGTTTTCGCCGAAACCCGCTGCCGGAGCGGTGCGCGGCAATATTCAATCGTCAAGCTGCTATTGCAGGATCCTCGATTCTCGGACCAGCGGCGGGAAGCCGTGTTCAACCGTGCAGCCGACGACCTGGCCAAGGTCCAGGGCCTGCTGACGCTATCGGTGGCGCGGCAGTAGGCCCGCAGCAGTTTCAAATCGCTTATCGTGTAGCCGTCTTCTTTCTTTATCGCGCGGCGCTCATCGTTCCCGCGTCCGCGAAAGAAAACGTCAGCGACACGTTGGGATATTCCTGCCCATCCACCTCCACATACGGATAAACAAAATAATTCCGCTGCTTGCCCTCCTGCGGAGGATTCAGTCGCAAGTCGCGCCCCATGCTGAACTGGACGCGGTTCACGTCATGCGAGCCAAAGAAATAATCGCGCATCTCCGGATGTTTCCAGGCCTCTGAAATGTCCACCGGAATCCATCCCTTGCCGTCGATATAGAAGTCGGCCCAGCAGTGGTAGCCGGCGATGTCGGCGGAATGTTTGTCGGGCGGCAAGGGGAAGCCGATCTCAAAGCGCGCCGGAATGCCCTGCGACCGCGCCATGGCGATGAACAGAGAATGAAAGTCGGTGCAGTTCCCTTTTTTGGCGTCGCAGGCGTAGAGCACGTCGCCGCGTCCCCAGCCCTCGCCGGTTTT
The DNA here is from genome assembly GCA_050014115.1 of Candidatus Sulfotelmatobacter sp. Classification (GTDB taxonomy): domain Bacteria; phylum Acidobacteriota; class Terriglobia; order Terriglobales; family Acidobacteriaceae; genus Sulfotelmatobacter. The sequence continues at coordinate 9,169 of JBEKDY010000024.1, forward strand.
GTCGTAGCGCATAGTTGTGAAGACATAGTCGTAGATTGCGCGCGCCTTTTCGAGCGGCTGCGTTTTCCCTTCCGTCACTTTCGCCGCCAGATCGGCAGGAAGGCCGGTGATAGGCACCAGCGTGTCGGGCTGCAGGTCTTCGTTCCTTTCCTTTGAAGACAGCGACGCGGCGACGATATGTTGTACCGATCCCAGCGCTACGCGCTCATGCCGCACCACGTCATACTCGACCTCGAAGTGCAATTCCGGTTGCGCTGTCGCCGACTCGGCGTAGTAGATTTCATTTCCGTACTTGGAGTCGCGCGTCTTCTTTAGGGCGAGGTCGCCCTTTGCGGCAACGATCTTCACTTCCTGATACGCATCCGATTGCGCGGCGGGAATCCACACCCGAATCTTTTTTCCCGCAGCCAGATTCTTCACCGTGAAGCCGTAGTGGAACGTAAAGTGACGGGAATCCTGACCGAAAACGGTGAGTGGTAAGACGAACAGGGACAGCAATATCCAAAGCTTGCGCAGCATAGACGGCTTCCTTTCAGATCGCTGAAGGTCTCTGACTCAGAAACTGAGAACTGAGAACCGAGAACTGGTTTTCTAGAAACGACACACGGGCGTTTTAGAGGGAGCGCCGTCAAGTAAAGCCGCGCTTAGGGCAGAAGATGGAAGCCGTGCACATAGATGATCCCGCGAGAAGTTGCGGTGATGCGGTATCTTAGCAAAACCGCATTCGTGGAGGAGAAGAATGTCGAAGAGAGATGCCGTCGTGCTGGCAAGCCGCACGTTAGCCCTGCTTCTGTTGGTTTGGACATTCAGTGAGTTCTGCTCTTTGCCCGAGCTCGTGCTTTCGTACATTCACTATTCGCGCTACGAGCCGGCAACGGCCTACGTCGATTACATGCGCCACTATCATCTGGCCCTGTTGACAGTTAACGTCGCAAAGATCATTGGTTTCTCTGTTCTGGCGTTTTGGCTGCACGATGCAGGTCCAGGCGTAGTCGAAACATTGCTACCGGCGGGGGCAGACAAAGATATTGCTCAGAGCTGATAGTAGCGGGACGAAGTCGGATCGCATCCGGTAAAATTCCAGAATGCCCGTAGCCATTCAATGCCGCGATCTGCGCAAAACCTACGACGGCAAGGTCGAAGCCGTGCGCGGGCTGAATCTCGAAATCCAGGCGGGAGAGTGTTTTGGTCTGCTCGGCCCCAACGGTGCGGGCAAGACCACGACTATCGAGATTCTCGAGGGGCTGCTGCAACCGACCTCGGGACAAGTTTTGATTCTCGGCCACACCTGGCTTGAGAACGAACGCGAAATGCGCGAGTGGCTTGGCATCTCGCTGCAGGAGACGCGGCTTTCCGAAAAGCTCACTGTGCGCGAAACCATCGAACTGTTTGCCAGCTTTTATCGCGAGCCCCGTTCGTCCGACGAAGTGCTCGAGCAGTTGCAGCTCACCGAGAAAGCCGATTCCTGGGTGGGCAAACTTTCCGGTGGGCAGAAACAGCGGCTGGCGGTGGCGACGGCGCTGGTGTGCAATCCGAAAATACTGTTTCTGGACGAGCCCACCACCGGGCTTGATCCCCAGAGCCGGCGGCAATTGTGGGACATCATTCGCGGATTTCAGCGCGACGGCGGCACCGTACTGCTGACCACTCATTACATGGACGAGGCTGAGCGACTGTGCGACCGGCTGGCCATTGTGGATCACGGGCAGATCATAGCCGAGGGGTCGCCTGCGGATTTAATCGATCGCCTCGGCGGCCATCACGTAGTGGAGTTCGCAGTGAGTCGTAACGCCACTGCAACTTCGGGAGGCGCAAAATCGGATGCGCTCGCACCGGGGTCAGCGACCGAGGCATGGCGTGGCCTGCCGAGCGTCGAGTCTGTCCGCGAGGATGACGGCCTGGTCGCGCTGAACGTGAAGCAGCCGCACCTGACGATTCCGGCGCTGCTCGCTGCGCTCGAAAAGCAACGCAGCGAACTGCAACATTTGACCACGCGCCAAGCGAGTCTCGAAGATGTGTTCGTGCGTCTGACCGGGCGGCATCTGCGGGAAGATTGAAATGGTGAGGACATGAATCGAACAGTGACGGGATTTCGCGGAATCGCGCCTCTGTTTCTGGGAGCCATCATCTTATGCGGAAGCAGCCGCGCCCCGGCTCCGACGGCCGACTCGCCAACCGGTTTTGCTCCGCTCGACCAGTGGAAGAGCGCGATTGTCGCGGGAGATGCCGCGGCCCTGAAGGCGCTCTACAGCACCGATCCCGCAGCGCAGGTGCGGGCAAACGGAGTGGTGGCAGGGGCCGATGCGGACGTGAATTTCTGGCTGAGTCTCAAAGCCCGCAGCGTAAAACTGGAAATCGTTCGCGTAACGGAACGGCCGGGAGTCGAGAATTTCATCTTCAAAGCCGAAGTGCAAACTGGCTTGCCCAACAGCTCGATCGTAAACGTAACCGACGCTCAGGGCTGGCGAAAACAGGGCGAACAGTGGCGACTGGTGGGCGCAACAAGAACCGATGCTCCCCACCTCAGGCAGCCCTCGGACATGAAGAAGGACATTTATCCCGCAGATGCAGACGCGCACGCGGAATTGAGGAAGGCTGAGCTGAAAGCCGCAACTGAGCACAAGCGCGTGCTCCTGGTATTCGGCGCGAACTGGTGTTTCGACTGCCACGTGCTCGACCTGGCCTTTCAACGGCCCGATCTCGCTCCAATAGTCGCGTCGGGTTATGAGGTGGTGCATGTGGACCTGGGACCGGACGAGAAGAAAAACGCCGACCTGGTTGCGCAGTTCGAAGTGCCGCTCAATAAAGGCATCCCCGCGCTGGCGGTTGCCGAGAGCGATGGCAAACTCGTCGTCAGCCAGAAAAATGGAGAGTTCGAAGACGCGCGGTCTCTCACTCCCGAAGCACTCCTCGCGTTTCTCAATGAGTGGAAGCCGAAGCCGCATTAATGGATGTGTACCAATCAGTTGTTAATAAATGAGTTGTTAACGGATTATCTATAAATGGCCAAGGTATTACGAAATCAGTTATGAGTGTCGCCCAGGAAACACCGATCGCCGCAACACAGCCGCCGCAAAATCAACCGCCCCGGCGCAACGGCCGCTGGTCCGGCTACACGCACCTGCTCGGAGCGCGCATGCTCGAACTGAAGCGCGAGCCGGAAGTCGTGTTCTGGGTATTCATTTTTCCGTTGCTGCTGGCGCTGGGACTGGGCATCGCGTTCCGCAACAAACCGGCGGACGCCGTGCCTCTCGCGATTGTGCAGGGCGCGGGTTCTGACGAAGTGTCGGCTCTGCTCGCGAGTTCCCCGCAGCACGCATCTTTTAAGATCAAGGTGGAAAACATCGACGACGCCCGCAAGGGCCTGCGCCTGGGCAAATATGACCTTGTCATTGAACCGGACGGCAAGGGAGGCCTTCAATATCTCTATGATCCGGCGCGTCCCGAGTGCGTGCTGGCGCGTACGCAAGTCAACGACGCCCTGCAGGCCGCCGCCGGCCGCAAGGACGCCGTCGCGACCTCGGTGGTGACTTCCTCCGAACCGGGATCGCGCTACATTGATTTCCTGATCCCCGGACTCCTCGGCATGAACCTGATGAATTCCGGCATGTGGGGCATCGGGTTTGCGCTGGTCGATATGCGGCAGCGCAAGCTGCTCAAACGCTTCGTAGGCACGCCCATGCGGCGCGGCGATTTTCTTATGGCTCTGGCCTCGAGCCGCCTCATCCTGATGATTATCGAAGTCGGACTACTGCTGGCGTTCGGCGTAATCTTCTTTCACATGCGCGTCCTGGGCTCGGTATTCGCAATTGCCTTGATTGCGGCCATCGGATCGCTCACCTTCGGCGGGGTTGGCCTGCTCACCGCGAGCCGCGCACAGAAAATCGAATCCGTCAGCGGCCTCATCAACCTCGTAATGATGCCCATGTGGATTTTTTCCGGAGTGTTCTTCTCGTACGAGAGGTTTCCCGCCGTCATCCAGCCGCTGATCAAAGCGCTGCCGCTCACCGCCCTGAATGACGCGCTGCGAGCCAGCATCCTCGAGGGAACGCCTCTTCTGCAGCAATGGCCGCGCTTGCTGGTAATGGTCCTGTGGGGCGGGATCTCATTCGTGCTGGCGTTGAAATTGTTCCGCTGGACTTAGCAGTATTCTAGCGACCTGCGGCCAACAGGTCGCCCGGTCCGGAACCACTGGGTGGTTGTGGCACGTCGGGTGGCGCGATCGGGGGCGCGGGCGAGGCACCATTAGCCGGCTGCGGCACGTCTTCGGAATCTTCTCCCGGACGGCGCAGGCTGGGAGCATCAGGCTTAGTCTCAGGCGGCTCCGTCTTGGCCTCTTTCTCCGGCTTCTCGATCGTCATTTCCCTCTCGACGCGAACAATCTTCTCGCCGCCCGCTCTCATAGTCTCGACGCGCACCACCTCATCGCCCACGATGCGGACGAAATCCACATCCTGGGGCGGTTCGCCATAAATCCATTCTTCATAATCGGTGTCGCCGTCTTTTTCGCGCACTTTCTTCGGCGGCTTGCCCTTGGCGTGCAGCACCATTTCCGGGCTCATCCCGACCAGCACATGGTGCGCCACAATCGCCGCTTTCACCTTGGGCGGGAGCGTGTCGAGGTAGGCCTGCTCCTTGTTTTGCGCTTTGAAGTCGAGCACGGGCATGAGTAACTCGCGCACCTGCTGCGCAGTGAGTTCGGGAACATAGCGATCGAAACACAAGTCGACAAAAGATCCGTGCGGATTCTCGATCGGCTGATCCGAGCCCGTCACGGGAACCCCGCCGGCGCCGGAAACTTCCACCCGCTGATACCACTTCTTGCGGCGTATCGGTCCGCCGTTGATTTCAAAATGAATGTGGTCGTCTTTAATTTGCACAAAAGAGATGTGCGCCGGGTCGCCAGGCCTCACCGCCGGTCCCCACAACGCCATCTCTTGCCGCATCTGCTCGCCGTTCGGCGAGATGACGCCATCCTTCAGCTTGAGTCCCCGGTTGCCCATGGGAAACGCGGTGCGCGCGTAGAAAAGCTGGGTCTCGAAGTCGCGGATAATCTCCAGACGCGTTTGTTTCGACATACGCGGAGAGTGGGAGGAGGAAGAGGATGGCGGCTGAGGACTAGCGTCGGCCGCAGTGGACTGTCCAGAAGATTGCGTTTGGCCAAAGGCGCAGGTCGGAGCCATGAACAGGAAAACCACCGACAGGAGAACCAAGCTCCAGAAAGCCCGCATAAACCACCCCAACGTACTGGTTGCGGACATTATAACGCCGTTTTCCGAGATCGCACCGGCGTAAGATTTTAGTTGTCTCCTAGCTGGGCCCTGGCCCCTGAGCCGCTTCCGAACGGTTCTTTACGACAAACAGAATTCTTCTTTGCAGGTCGCTCATCACCGCGTCGGTCCACAAATGCGCATACCAATTGAAGTCCGTGGACACGCGGTGACGGCTCACCAGATGCAGGCGGGTTCCTCCACCCGGTAGGGACTCAAGCGTGTATTCGCCGTGCAGGACATCAAAAAACTTGCCTCCTACGGTGACGTGTTCATCCAGCGTTGTAGGGGGAATCTGATCGGTCTGCGCGCGAATGGAAAATCCCAGCCGGCGTTCCGGCTCCCAGGCATCCACAGTCTCAATGAACAGCACGCTACGTTCGAAGCTGGCGTGGCGGACTCCGCCGACGCCCTCGCGAGAGAGCGTAGCTTCCACGGGATTCGGGAATCCGATGGCGTGACTCCACGAGGGCTGCAGCTCGGCCGGGTCGATGCGCGGAACGCGCTCAATATTTTTCCAGACTGCGGCGGGCGTGGCCTGAATGTCCACGAGGGTCTCTACGTTCCGCAGATCCCGTTGCCCGAGGAACCTCTGCTCGAAACCGCTCATCAACAGCGGCAGGAACATTACGCAAACCACGGATACGTTGCCCGTCCTCCGCGACTTCACGCGCCGTGAAATCAACCCCGCCGCCAGGCCACCCACGCTCGAGGCGACCATGGCGATGGGAGTAAACATCACGATGCAGATCAACCCTTCCCAAAACGCCGCCGCGGTCGCCGCTTCCCCGATCACCACCGAAACCCAGGGAAGCAGCAACCAGGTCCAGACCGGTTGAGGCTGCTTCCGCTCGATTGAAAAAACGGTGACGAACCCGATCGCGATCGGGAGGAAAACCATGAAACCCAGGGTCATTACTTGAAAGGCAGCATTTCGCGGGAAGAGGTACGAACCGAAACGAATCGCCAGCCCGTACAGGAATCCTGTGACCACCGCAAAGGCGACGATCTTGAGGCCCACTTTTGGCTTGGCATCGTCCACGTTCCAGACTCTATACCAGAAGGAGGACGCCAGAAATTTAATCGCATTCAGTCATTTCAAAAGAATTGAAAGGCGGGTGCCGAGCCATGATCGGCTCGGCCATCTCTGCCTAGTCCTGTCATCCTGAGCGAAGTCGAAGGATCCCTATGCCCGCCAGCGCCGTTGCCACTTTCGTAAGGAATTTCCACCACTAGAGGCGATGCAGGTGCGATGCAAGGGAGACGCCGAGGAGTTTACAAGAACGAATGGCCGCTACGTCAGATTCAGCGCCTTCTTGATGGTCCCGCGCTCTTGCTGAATTTTTTCCTGCAACAGGGTGATGGCGTAGATCAGCTGCTCCGGACGCGGCGGGCAGCCGGGCACGTAAATATCAACCGGAATGACCTGGTTCACGCTCTGCACCAGCGCGTAGTTCTGGAACACGCCACCCGAAGTGGCGCAGGCACCCATGGAGATCACCCACTTAGGCTCCGGCATCTGCTCCCACAGCAGGCGGATGACGGGCGCCATTTTGTTCGACACGCGCCCGGCGATAATCATCAGATCGCTCTGCCGCGGCGAGGGACGAAAAACTTCCGCGCCGAAACGGGCAATATCAAACCGCGACGCGCCCATCGACATCATCTCAATCGCGCAACAGGCCAGACCAAACGTCATGGGCCAGATCGAGCCCTTGCGCATCCAGTTAACCGCGGAATCGAGCGTGGTCAGGATCAGGCCTTCGGGCGTGGCGTTGCCAAAAGTCAGATCCTTGACGACTCGCTTGCCGTTTTCTACGTCAACGTAGGGGCCGAAATTAAGTTCGGGAGCCATGCAGGTATTCTAAACCAAGGAGGACACGGAGCGTCGAGAACGCAGAAAGCACGAGAAATAATCCCGGCAATTAGCCTCTGACGGCAGCCGCTCGTCGCACTGCCTTTTCCGCCGATTGGGGAATCTGCACGGGAACGAAGTATCCCTTGGGGTAGAGATAGTCTTCACCCGACTCGTCGATGACGCGGATTTGCTGGACCTTGGCCGCCGTCTCATCCGCGACCACTTGGTAGAGCTTCCGCAGTTCGAGCGACGCGGCATCGTCCCTGTTCTCGACGCAAACGACGAATTGCGGTCCGCCTCGCTTCATCCGGTGTCTCTATCATACCCCCGATTCTGAATTCTCGGCGAACTCGGCGCGCTCGGCGGTGAATCGCCCTTACGGGTTCACCACGATCTTGCCGAACATCTGGCTCTTCTCCAGATACTCATGTGCGGCGCGCAGATCCTTCAGCGGAAATACGCGATCTACCACGGGCTTCAACCGCCCCGCGAAAACGTGGCCGAGCACTTCGTGCAAATCGGCCATCGTCCCCATGTAGGACCCGAGCAGAGTCAGTTGCCGCGCGAACAGATGACGCAGATCGATCTTCACCTCGGAACCGGTGGTCGCGCCGCAGGTCACCAGCGTGCCGCTTGATTTCAGCGACTTCACGCTTTCATCCCAGGTGGCCGCGCCCACATGTTCGACTACGATGTCCACGCCGGCCTTGTTGGTGATCTTGCGTACTTCCTCGGAAATTTTCTGCCGATAATGATTGATACCGAAATCAGCCCCCAGCGCGCGCGCCTTCTCAAGCTTGGCTTCATCGCCGGCGGTGGTGATTACGCGGCATTGAAAAAGTTTGGCAATCTGGATGGCAGCAATCCCCACCCCCGAACTCGCTCCCAGCACCAGCACCGTCTGCCCCGGACGCACGCCCGCCCGCGTCACCAGCATGTGCCACGCAGTTACGAAGACCAGCGGCACACTCGCGGCCTGGTTGAAGTCGAGCGAATCGGGGATGGGAATGACATTCGCCGCCGGAACCGCAATCAGCTCGCAGTCCCCGCCATCCACCGCGTTCCCCAACACCGTAAATTCGCGGCACTGGTTCTGCAGCCCGGCCACACACTTGTCGCAATGTCCGCAGAAATGCATCGGCGCAAGCAACACACGCTGCCCCGTCCTGAATTGGCCCGACTTGAATTCATTAACGTACTCTCCCAGTTCCACGATCTCCCCAGCTACGTCACTGCCGAGGATATGCGGCAGCCTCACGCCCGGCAGCCCCTTGCGCACCCAGACGTCGAGATGATTCAACGAGCAGGCGCGCACCCGCACCAACACTTCATCTTTTCGCGGCCGAGGATCCGGCACGTCCTCGTAAATAAGAACTTCGGGTCCCCCGAACCGATGAATGCGAACGGCTTTCATAAGAAATCTCCCGTCAGGTCTGAAGCTAACACAAGCCGGCACACTCGATTTCGTAACGTTTGACTCCCTCGGTTAACCGCCGGATAATCAGGTTGTCGTCGACTCGACACTCGGGTTCGGCATCCGACTGGCCGCATGGATATCTACGAACAGATCGTGCAACTCCGCCGCGAAGGCCGCCGCGGCGCGGTCGCGACCATCGTCAACGTACGCGGATCAATCCCATCATTCCGCACGGCGAAGATGCTGATCCGCGACGACGGCTCGATCACCGGCACCATCGGCGGAGGCTGCGTCGAGGCCGACGTGTGGCAGGCCGCGCGCGAGGTCATGGAATCGGAAAAGCCGCGCACCCTCACCTTCGACCTGAACCAGGATCCCAGGTACGACACCGGCCTGGTGTGCGGCGGTACTCTCGAGGTATTTATCGAACCGGTATTACCTCCAGCGTTACTCTATGTTTTCGGCGCGGGCCATGTAGCCGTCAATCTTTGCCAGGCCGCCGCCCACGCCGGATTCGACGTGATCGTCGCCGACGATCGTTCTTCCTACGCCACCGCGGAACGTTTCCCTGCCGCCCGCGAAGTGCACGCGCTCGATTTCGACGAGGCTACCCGGAAGCTCGATCCCAACGAATCCTCCAGCATCGTGATCGTAACTCGCGGCCATCGCGACGACATGCGAGTCCTGCGCTGGGCCGTGCAAACCCGCGCCCGCTACGTCGGCATGATCGGATCAAAGCGCAAAGTCATCGAAATCTTCAAGACCCTGCAGCAGGAAGGCATCCCGGCGCATTTGTTCGACCGCGTCTACGCTCCGGTCGGACTCGACATCGGCGCCATCACTCCCGAAGAGATCGCCGTGGCCATCACCGCAGAGTTGATCGCCGTCCGCCGCCACGCGTCCGCCGCGCAGCCTCACATGAGCTGGTTTAAATCGACGCAGAAAAATCCGCAGCAAAAAAATCCCGAGGAGACCTCCGACTCGACCCTCGACGCCATCGAAGACAGCGAACGCCAACTCTGATTCCCGCGTCACCTCACTGACATTCCCCCTGCCTTTCTGCTATTGTCCGAGACATGTCCCGCGCATCCAGCTTCGCCGGAGTGATCCTCGCCGCGGGCGAATCCTCGCGCATGGGCGCGGACAAAGCCCTCCTGCCTTGGCCTCCAGCCGTCGAGGGACAACCGCGCACAAAAGACACATTTCTTTCCGCCACCATCCGTTCACTTTCGCTCTCCACTGACTTCATCATCGTGGTTGCCGGCAAGAACGAAGCCTCCATCGCGCCCGTGGCCTACGCGGAAGGAGCATCGGTCATCGTCAATCCCGACCCGGACCGCGGCCAGTTCAGTTCGTTGCAAATCGGCTTGCATGAGGTTCTCAATCGCGGCCGGGATGCCGCGATGATCACACTGGTCGACCGTCCTCCGGCGAACTCCACCACCATTCAGATTCTTCGCGAAGCTTTCGAAGCCGCCGCAAACGACACATGGGCGGTGGTGCCGGAATTTTCCGGCAAGCACGGCCATCCCTACATCGCGGGCCGTGAACTGATCGAAGCGTTCCTTCAGGCCCCGCCGACTTCCACGGCTCGTGACGTCGAGCATGCGCATCAGCAGCACATCATCTACATTCCAGTCGACGATCCTCTGGTAGCTCTGAATATCAACACGCCCGAAGATTACGCCAAACTTGCTGCGTTATCATCCTAAGTCCGCGCGGCTTCGTAATCTTCTTTGCGTCCTTCGCGGATTTTCCTTAGCGAACTTTGCGGTTAAAAGCTCTTACAGCCGGAGACAACACAATTCATGCCCGATTCGACCTCTGACTTCCTCGATTCCGTTCTCCGCCTCAAGCCGCTGGTCGCCGCGTTTGACTGTGATGGCACGCTCTGGTCGGGCGATGCCGGAGAAAGATTCTTTGACTGGGAGATGAAAAAAGGACTCGTCTCCGCCGAGGTCGCGACTTCCATGCGCGCGCGCTACGCCGGCTACAAGGCCGGCACGGTCAGCGAAGACGACATGTGCGGCGAGATGGTCTCCATGCACAACGGACTGCGGGAATCCACGCTGATGAACGCTGCCGACGAATTTTTCAACCACGCATTTCCCAGCCACATCTTCCCCGAGATGCGAGAACTTGTGCAACGGCTGCAGAAAGCCGGATGCGAAGTCTGGGCCGTGTCTTCCTCCAATGAGTGGGTGATCCGCGCCGGGATGAAACATTTCGGCATTCCCGAAAATCGCATCCTGGCCACGGCCATCGAAATTCGCGAGGGCATCATTACCAACCGGCTCATCCGCATCCCGTCAGGCGCGGGAAAGCCCAAGGCTCTGCGCGAAGTCGTGAAGAAAGATGTGGACGCGGCGTTCGGCAATTCGCGCTGGGACGCCGAAATGCTCGCCATGTCCAAACACGCTTTCGCCGTGAACCCCAACCCCGATCTCGAAGCCACGGCTCGCCTGCGCAGTTGGACCATTTATTTCCCCAACGGCACGCAATCCCGCGCGTGAATGCACCTGCCAATTCAGCTCCGATTTACAATCGAGCAACATGTATTCGGCGCAGATGCTCGATCATTTTCAGAATCCGCGCAACCCCGGGGAGCTTCCCGATCCCGACGCCACCGCGCAGGTTGAGAATCCCGCATGCGGAGACATTCTGCGGCTCACGCTGAAAATCAGCGAAGGCCGCATCGTCGCCGCGCGTTTCAAGGCCAAGGGATGTGTCGCATCGATGGCCTGCGGCTCCGCCTTGACTGAAATCATCACAGGTAAGTCCGTACGCGAAGCGCGAACTGTGCAACCCGAACAAATAAGCAACGCGCTGGGCGGCCTGCCCCAGGCTTCGGCCCACGCTGCTCACCTGGCGCTGGATGTTTTATCGGCCGCGCTGAAGCAGATTCCGGCGAGCGCATAGATCTAAGACTAAGGCCATGACCTCGATTCACACTCCCCGACGCATCGTCTCTCTGCAACCCAGCGCCACAGTCATCCTCGCCGCCATCGGCGAACTCGACCGCGTCGTCGCCTGCACAAAGTATTGCGCCGACGTGGTTCCGGAAATTATCCGCTCGTCGCGCCTGATTCTTGCTGATTCCTGGACCGCCAACGCAGAGCAGATCGTCGCTGCCCGCCCCGATCTTGTGATTGCTTCCGTTCCCTATCAGGAAGACGCGGTCATCCAGATTCTAAAATCCGGCGCGCGATTTCTCGGACTGGCTCCCAAAACGCTGGCCGATATCTACACCGACATTGCCATCATCGCGGGCGCCGCGGGCGCAAGCCAGCGCGGTGAGGAAGTCATCACTGCAATGCAAAGCCGCATCGAAGAGGTTCGCGCGTCGACCAGCCGCCTGCCGCGCCCGCGAGTCTTCTGCGAGGAGTGGGGCAAACCGCTGATTGCGTCGCAAGCGTGGGTAGCTGAACTAGTGGAAGCCGCGGGTGGAGAATTCCTGGGCACGCCCGGCCGCCAAATTTCCTTCGAAGACGTCGCTAAACTCGACCCTGAGGTGATTGTTGCCGCGTGGTGCGGCGCCGGCGATCGCGTGCCATTGGAAAAAATCATCGCCGCCCGCGCGTGGCAACAAACTGCCGCAGCCCTCACAAGTCGCGTCTTCTGCATCCGCGACGAATACCTCAACACGCCCGCGCCCACGCTGCTTCAAGGCCTGGATGCGCTGGTTTTCGCCATCCATCCTGAACTTTTCCAGGGCTCAAATGTTGTTAGCACGAAAGGAATCCGGCAGATTACCGCCGTTTCTGGTTCCCAACTCAAAAATAGCCTCGCGTAAGGTAAGATTTTTCTTATGCCCGTTACCAGCAGGATGGAAGAACTCCGTACCGAAATGACCGAACTCGCCGCCGCCGCGCCTACGGCGCAAGACCTGATGCAGCAGATGGTCAAGCTGCTGCACGATCGCATGCTGAAATACAACTGGGTGGGTTTTTACCTGCTGGAGCCCGGCGCGGAGCCGCCCATGCTGGGGCTGGGCGCTTTCGAGGGCGCCATGACTCCGCATACCCGAATCCCGCTCAACCAGGGAATTTGCGGCGCTGCGGCGTCGAGCGGCAAAACAGTCGTAGTCGATGACGTCAGCAAAGATGCGCGCTATCTGGCCTGCTCGCTCGAAACCAAGTCTGAAATTGTTGTGCCCGTTTTTGCTCACGGCAAAGTCGTTGGCGAATTGGATATCGACAGCCACTTCCCCGCCGCGTTTGCTCCCGACGATCAGAGTTTCGTCCAGCACTGCGCCGCCCTGGTAGGTGCGAAGTTCGAAAAGTCCGGCCGCTGAAAGTCGAAAAATGAAAGTCGAAGAAGAAACTGTGCGCGGACCCGAGGTCGGCCGGTTGTGGCTGAATCTTCCGCCGCTGGATGTAATCCTGGGTGTAATCCAATGAAGCGCGTGGTCGCAGCACTCATCCAGAAAGAAGGCAAGCTCCTGGTGTGCCAGCGCACGCGCCACCAGACCATGCCCCTGAAATGGGAATTTCCCGGCGGAAAAATTGAAGAAGGCGAGCAGCCCCGCGACGCCCTCCGCCGCGAACTGGAAGAAGAACTGGGAATCCTCGCCACCATCGGCGACGAGATCGCCCGCATCCAGCACGAGTATCCCAACGGCGGCATGGTGGAACTTCGCTTCTACATCGTCCGCGAGTATCAACGCGAAATCGAAAACCGCATCTTCCGCGAGATTCAATGGTCCGGAGTAAAGGATCTCCCCGCCTACGACTTCCTGGAAGCCGACCGCACTCTAGTCAACGACTTAGCGGCCGGAAAACTCTTGTAGAGGATCTCGAAAGTGCGGGCTTCGGGCTTCCCCCCATCAGCTTGTGTCCCTTCGAGAGCTTCGCGCTCGTCGGGATGACATCGCCACCGAGCGCAGCCAGCGGAATCTCAGACGCCCCTTGACAAACCTCCACCCCCACCTGCACAATATCCATAGGCGAACAAAAAGCGAATACGCCTCCAGGCCTTCCGGCTCGGCGTTCCCTGAAATTTCCGAGGAATCATATGTCTTCCACAATGGTCTCCGCTGCGGCGGCCCAGGGCCGCCTTTTTTTCTCCAACGCTGACGCGAATCCAGATCTGCGCTCGTTTCCCGATAATCAAGAGCACACCGGAAGGCTCGGCCGTTTTTTTCAATCAACCATCAAAAATCAAAAATCAAAAATACTGGCCGCCGTAACCTCCGCATCGCATCTGGGCGTGCGCCCAGCGCCAGAAATGCTTTCCAGCGGCATCGCCGCCATCGACGCCCTCACCGGAGGCTGGCCGCGCGGCTGTCTCACCGAAATCTGCGGCCCCGCTTCTTCGGGACGTACCACCTTACTGCTCGCCGCTCTGGCCGCTGCCACCCGCCGCGGCGAATTCTGCGTGCTGGTCGACGCCAGTGACGCTCTCGATCCCCGCTCCGCCGCAGATGCCGGCGTGGATTTAGACCGCCTGCTCTGGGTGCGCTGCGGCGAAGATGCTCCCCAAAAATCACACAAACCAGGGTGCCCCATTTCTCGCGCGCCTTTTGCGCGAGAAGTGGGGAATCGGGAAATAGGGAATGGGGAAATGGAGCTGTCCTCCCAGGCCGCCTTCAATTCCAACCGCATTGGCGTGAAGGAAACTGGTTTTAAGAAAAATAGCTTTAAGGAAACTCCCTCGCAGCAGTCGGACCATCGTCTGGAGCAAGTCCTCCACGCCACCGACTTGTTGCTGGAAAGCGGCGGGTTCGGATTGGTCGTTCTCGACTTGAGTGACCTTCCCCCGCGGCAGGCCCGCCGCATCCCGCTCACCACCTGGTTCCGTTTCCGCCGCGCCGTTGAAAATACCCCCACCGTGCTGCTGGCCATCGAGCAGCAGCCCATCGCCGGAAGCTGCTCCTCCCTGCAGCTGCAACTGGCCTCGACGAATGGCCCGATTCGTGGATGGAATAACAACCAGTTCGCTGCCGATTCCCTATTCCCCAAACCCGGCCACGCACATCTGCTGACCAGTCTGGAGATTACCGCCGAACTGATGCGCTCGCGCCTGGAACGCAGGCCATCCCGCTCCACCGCAGCTTTCGCCAGCAAAACTGCCTGGGCGGGATGAAGAAGCCGGATGAAGAAATTAAATCATTGCGAGATTGAACCATTGAAAGATTGAGACGTTCCTTCAATGCGTCAATGCGTCAATCACTCAATGAGTCAATCGGCTCATGCCTTTCGCCTGCATCTACGTGCCGAATTTTTCCGTGGCGGCAGTATTGCGCGCCGAGCCGGAGCTGCGCACGCGAGCCGTAGCCGTCCTCGAAGGCAAGCCTCCACTCGAAACAATTCTTGCCGTAAACGAAAAAGCCAGCCGCCTGGGCATCGCCCCCGGCATGACCAAGCCGCAAGCCGAGTTGTGCCACGAACTTGTCCTGCGCCAAAATTCTCCACTGCAAAACTCCGCGGCCCACGCTGCGTTGCTCGACTGCGCCCAATCCTTCTCGCCGTGCGTGGAGGACGCGGCCTGCGACACCGCTCTGCTCGATCTCACCGGCATGGAATCTCTTCTCGGCCCCCTGCCCCAGATCGCCCGCGCCCTCCGCGACCGTGCCGCCGCCCTCGGCCTCGCTGCCTATATCGCCCTCGCGTCCAATCCCGACACCGCCGTAATCGCGGCCCGCGGATTGTGTGGCGTGGGGTTGTGTGGCGCGGGCACTCCCTTCGACAAACTCAGAGCCTGCCCTGAGCCTGCCGAAGAGGCAGGCTTTGCCCGCGCAGCCGTCACCATCATTCCCTCCGGCAAAGAAGCAGAACGCCTGGGCCCTTTACCACTTAAAGTTTTGTTCGCCAATCGCATTGAAGGCGAAGAGAAAAAAGGAGAAGAGAGAAAAGAAGCTGATCGCCTATTAGAAACTCGTCTTCTCGAAACTCTCGACCGCTGGGGAATCCGCACTCTGCACGCCCTAGCCGCCTTGCCGGAAGTTTCGCTAAGCGAGCGCCTCGGTCAGCAAGGCCTGCGTCTGCAGCAACTGGCGCGGGGCGCGGCGTCGCGTACGCTGGTTCCCGTGGAAGCGCCTCTAATTTTTGAAGAAGCCGTGGAATTGGAATATCCCATCGTCCTGCTCGAACCGCTCGCCTTCCTGCTGAACCGCCTGCTCGACCAACTCTGCGCGCGCCTGGCCTCGCGTGCCCTGGCTGTACAGGAACTCCACCTAACACTGAGTCTGGAAAATCGCCCGCAGTCCAATCAGCAATCAAAAATCAGCAATCAGCAATTCCACCGCACCCTCCGCTTGCCCCTCCCCATGCTCGACACCAAAATTTTCTTAAAGCTATTGCAATTGGATTTAAATGCCCATCCCCCCGGCGCGCCCATCGCAAAAATTCATCTGGCCGCCGAACCAGCGCGCCCGCGTCCCGGTCAGGCAGGTTTATTTCTTCCCCCCTCGCCGGAACCGGAAAAATTGGAACTCACACTGGCCCGCATCGCCGCCCTGGTCGGCGGAAACAACCTGGGCGCGCTGGAGCTTCTGGACACGCATCATCCCGAAGGCTTTCGTCTGCGCCGTTTCATGGCATCGTCCGATCACCCGCAACCAAGAACGAAAAAATCAGAAGAAGAAAAACAAGAAATACCAAAAGCAGAAACAAAAGAAAAAGAACATCCGGCCGTCACCGCCCTGCGCCGCTTCCGTCCTGCGCTGCGCGCCATCGTCACGCTCGACCAGGGCCAGCCCGCGCAAGTGGTCTGCACGACAACAAAACTCATCCAGGGCAGTGTCCTCTGGAAAGCCGGCCCCTGGCGCTCTTCCGGCGATTGGTGGGAACGCGAAGCCTGGTCGCGCGACGAGTGGGACATCGCTTTACAAAACAACGCCCTGCAAACTGCAAACAGCATCGCCCTCTACCGCCTCGTGCACGACTTGCTGGAAGGAGCCTGGTTCGTGGAAGGAACCTATGACTGAAAAGAGGTCGGGCTAGAGGTCAGGGGTCAAGTTAAGAGGAGTTCAAAAGTGCTGGCTAGCCCCTGATCCCTGATCCCTGATCCCTGATCCCTGCCCCCTGCTCCTATGTACACCGAACTCCACGCCCGCTCCGCTTTCAGCTTCCTCGAAGGCTCTTCCCTGCCCGAGGAGTTAGTCGCAGCCTGCGCCCGTCTCAACCAGCCAGCCATGGCCCTGCTCGACACGGACGGCGTCTACGGCGCCCCACGCTTCCATCGCCATGGCCCTGCTCGACACGGACGGCGTCTACGGCGCCCCACGCTTCCATCAAGCCGCGAAAAAAGCAAAAATCAAAGCCCACATCGGCGCAGAAGTCACGGTCCAGTTTCTGAAAACAAATAAGGCAACAAACATCTCAGATTGCAGATTTCAGATTGCAGATTTACCTCCACGGGAAGCACCGTCAATCTGCAATCTACAATCTGCAATCTACAATTGTTCTCGCCTTCCCCTGCTCGTCTCCTCCCGCGCCGGCTACCAGAACCTCTGCCGTCTCATCACCAAAATGAAAATGCGCGCCAAAAAGAACGAAGGCGCGGTTCTCCAAGAAGAACTCGAAGAGCACGCCCCCGGACTCATCTGCCTAACCGGCGGCCCAGAAGGCCCGCTGGCAGCGGCTTTGCAGCAAGGTGGCATCGACGAAGCCCGCCGCCAGGTCGATCAACTCATCGGCATCTTTGGACACAAAAACGTTTACGTCGAATTGCAGCGCCACTACCAGCGCGAAGAAGAATCCCGCAACCGCGCCGCCATCGCGATCGCCCGCTCGCTCAATCTTCCTATTCTCGCCACGAATGGCGTCTGCTACGCCACCGCGCAAGCTCGCGAACTCTGCGACGCCTTCACCGCCATCCGCCATCACCGCACGCTCTCGACCGCCGGACGCCTGCTTACCCGCAACTCCGAGCGTTTTCTAAAATCCGCGAAAGAAATGCAGCAGCTATTTTCCGATTTGCCCGAAGCTATAGCGAATACAGGCGAACTTTCTTCCCGCCTCGAATTCACCCTCAACGATCTCGGCTACGAATTTCCCCGCTATCCCGTGCCCGAAGGCGAAACCATGAATTCCTTTTTGCGCGAGCGCACCTGGGAAGGTTTCCGCCAGCGCTACGGCCGCGCCACACCAGACCTCGAAACCCGCGCCCGCAGCCAGATCGAAAAAGAACTCAAACTCATCGAAAAACTCAAACTCGCGGGATATTTCCTCATTGTGTGGGATCTCGTCCGCTTCTGCCGCGAGCAGAACATTCTCATGCAGGGACGCGGCTCCGCCGCCAACAGCGCCGTCTGCTACTCGCTCGGCATCACCGCCGTCGATGCCGTCGGCATGGAACTGCTCTTCGAACGTTTTCTATCGGAGGAACGCGGCGAGTGGCCCGACATCGATCTCGATCTCCCTAGCGGCGACGAGCGCGAAAAAGTTATTCAGTACGTTTACCAGCGTTACGGCGAACGCGGCGCCGCCATGACCGCCAACGTCATCACTTATCGCAACCGCATGGCCGCGCGCGAAATGGGCAAGGCTCTGGGATTCGATCCCGAAACCCTCAACAAAATTTCCTCCGCCGTCGCCACCTGGGAATTTCGCGACGAAAATGACGCACTCGACCGCCGCTTCCGCGATGCCGGACTCGACCTCAATCATCCCCGCCTGCGCAAATATTACGAACTCTGCCTCGCCGTGCAGGACATGCCGCGCCATCTCGGCCAGCATTCCGGCGGCATGGTCATCTGCCAGGGACAACTCGATTCCGTCGTGCCTCTCGAACCCGCGTCCATGCCCGGCCGCGTCGTCGTGCAGTGGGACAAAGAAGATTGCGCCGACATGGGCATCATCAAAGTCGACCTGCTCGGCCTCGGCATGATGGCCGTGCTGAAAGATTCCATTGAACTCATTCGCGAACACCATCACGAAGAGGTGGACCTCGCGCATCTGCCGCAAGACGACGCACAGGTTTATTCCGCGCTGCAGCAAGCCGATACGGTGGGATTGTTTCAGGTGGAAAGCCGCGCGCAAATGGCGTCCCTGCCGCGTCTGCGTCCCAAAAACTTTTACGACATTGTGGTGCAGGTCGCCATCATCCGCCCCGGGCCCATCGTGGGCCAAATGGTGAATCCGTTTATCCAGCGCCGCCAGGGACGCGAAGATGTCACCTATCCCCACCCGTCACTCGAACCCGTGCTGAAGCGCACGCTGGGTGTGCCACTTTTTCAGGAACAGTTGCTGCGCTTAGCCATGATCGCCGCCAACTTCACCGGAGGCGAAGCCGAAGACCTGCGCCGCGCCATGGGCTTCAAACGCTCACAGGCGCGCATGAAGGAAATCGAAGCCCGGCTGCGCTCCGGCATGACGCAAAATAAAATTTCCCCCAAAGCCCAGGAAGAAATCATTCTCTCCATCACTTCGTTCGCGCTCTACGGATTCCCCGAATCGCACGCCGCCAGTTTCGCGCTCATCGCCTATGCCAGCGCCTATCTGAAATGCCACTACCTCGCCGCCTTCACTGCCGCCCTGCTCAACAATCAGCCCATGGGATTTTATTCTCCTGCCACGCTGGTCAAAGACGCGCAGCGCCACGGCCTGAAGCTGCTGCCCGTGGACGTGACACGCTCAGAGTGGAAGTGCACGCTGGAACCAGTCCCGAGTCTCGAGTCCCGAGTACCCAGTAAGCACTTTGTCATTCCGACCCCCGAGCGAACGCGAGGGGCGGAGGAATCTGAGTCGTGCTCACAACTCGGGGCTCGGGACTCGGGACTCATGTCTCCCGCGCTCCGCCTCGGCTTGCGTTACGTCCGCGGCCTGCGCGAAGAAGCCGCGCAAGCACTGTTGCGCGAACGCAATCGCGCTCCATTCACTTCCATTCACGATCTCACCCGCCGCGTCCCGGAATTGCGCAAGGACGAACTCACCACGCTGGCCGAAATCGGCGCGCTGAACGCAGTCGGATTGCAGATTTCAGATTGCAGATTTCAGATTGCAAACCCTGATCAATCTACTCACGAGCGAGCCAATCACGATCAGTCTGAAAACGATCAATCTGAAATCTACAATCTGAAATCTAAAATCTCCCTGCACCGCCGCGACGCTCTCTGGCAGGTCGAACGCGCCGTGCGCGCTTCCGGCCCCTTGCTGGAAAAACTGCCGGAGCCCGATACACCGTCGCCGTTACAGCCGATGAATCACGAAGAGCGCCTGGTCGCCGACTTCCACGGCACCGGACTCACCGTTGGGCCGCATCCCGTGGCCTACCGCCGCGCCTGGCTCACTGCCATGGGGATTCGCCGCGCCAGTGAACTGCGCGACCTTCCCAGCGGCAAGCGGCTGCG
>JBEKDY010000025.1:0-26940 GCA_050014115.1 Candidatus Sulfotelmatobacter sp.
CGAGATTCGCCGACCGTTGGCACTTATCTGGGGACGTCGCGGCTGCGGTGGTGGATTGATGAAGGGCAGCACGAGGAAAAGAAAAAGCTGGGCAGCGCGGGATTGTGGAAAGAAGAAGCGGAGCTGAAATCTTTTCTTTCGCGCTACTCGACGCCGGGCAGTAACGGGAGTGGCGACGGGGCAGGGGCAAAGAGCAACGGCAATGGACACGCCAACGGGAACGGCAAGGGCCAGGAGAATGGACGTCCGGTCAGCGTCGGAAAAATTACTCGGCGTCCGAAATTTCGGCTGCCCATGCTCGGGAAGACCGCGAAGCTTGGTCCGGTGGTGGTGGGTTGCGATTTCGGGTCGACGACGGCGAAGGCGGTTTGCATGTCGCCGGATAAAGAGCTGCTGTTTTCCTGCTACGCGTTGAGCCGGGGGAATCCGATTGACGATGCGAAGAGTTTGTTCCGGCAGGTTCGCGAGGCGGTGGGAGACGGGGAGATTCTGGGGCTGGCGATCACAGGCTACGGCAAAGATTTGCTGAAAGATATACTTGGTGCGGACTGTCCGGTTGTGGAGACGATTGCGCACGCCAGTGCGGGACTGCATTATTTTCCGGACGCGGATTGCATTTGCGATGTGGGCGGCGTGGACGTGAAGATCATGCTGCTGAACAACGGAGCGGTGACGGACTTCCGTTTGAACTCGCAGTGCTCTTCGGGGAATGGCGCGTTTCTTCAGGGAATCGCGGAGCGCTTCAGCATTCCGATGAGCGAAATGGCAGATCGTGCGTTCAAGGCTACATCGATGCCACAGCTATCGATGGGCTGCGGAGTGTTCCTGCAAAGCGACATTGTCAATCAACAGCGCAAGGGCTGGCAGGCGGAGGAAATTCTGGCGGGGCTGTGCGCGATCCTTCCGCTGAATGTTTGGATCTATGCGGGCGGCTTGAATAATCTGACGTCGGTGGGGAAGAAATATATTTTGCAGGGTGGGACGCACAAGAATCTTGCGGTGGTGAAAACGCAGGTGGATTTTATTTTGAAAAAAGTTCCGGACGCGGATGTGGTGGTTCATCCGTTCTCCGGTGAAGCGGGGGCGATTGGCGCTGCGCTGGTTGCTTTGGATTGGTGGGACGCGGGCGGCACGAGCAAGTTCCGCGGGTTCGACGCGATTGAGAGATTGACTTACAAAACTGCAACTTCGGTCGATACCGTGTGCCACTGGTGCCCGGTGACGTGCCAGCGCAGTTTCATTGACGTGGAACTGGAAGGCGGAAAAGGGCGGGAGTGGAGCAAGGTTCCGCTGGAACAAGGATGGGAGCGGGTGATTGTGAACAACTCGTGCCCCAAGGGATTGGTGGAAGATTTGAACGAGATGAAAGTTATCAAGATCGGGATGGAGAAGACCAAGAATGCGTTTCCCAACGTTGCCGATTTGGTCCGCAAAGAAGCGTTCCGCCGCGTCTCCACCTAAAGACCGGTCGCAGGTGCGGGTCGGAATTCCGAAGGTGCTGAACGTGTGGACGACTCACCAGTTCTGGGTGGGCTTTCTGCGGGCGATCGGCAAGGGGCGCGGCACGGTGGATTGCTGCTATCCGGTGAAGTGCATCAGCGGACATTATGGGGAGCTGGTGTTTGGGCAGAAGAAGAAAATTAATATTCTGCTGAGTCCGATGATCCACTCGCTGCCTTCAGTGCTGCACGGGCATGTGGTGGATACGGTGACTTGCACTCGCGTGATGGCCGGACCGGAGAGCATTAAGTCGGGATTTTTGAAAGAGCGCGACGTTTTTGGCGAGAACGGGATTACGTATGCTTCTCCGTTTGTAAGTCTCGGGGACCGGCATATGGTGGTTGAACAGCTGCATAGTTCGCTTAAAGATATTTTTAATCTTGAACTGGATGAGACGGAACGGGCGGTGAAGGCGGGGTTTGCGGCGCTCGACAGTTTCACCGATAAAGCGCGACAGCAGAGCCGGGATATTTTGACTTGGTGCGTGAAGAATCAGAAACCCTGCATCCTGGTGCTGGCGCGTCCTTATCATATGGATACGGGAATCGGGCACGAGATTGAGGGAGACTTGCAGGCGCATGGGTATCCGATTTTGTGGCTGCAGTATCTTCCCGGTGATTTGGACTTGATGAACTGGTTGTTTGAGGCGGATTTGAAGGCGGGCAAGATCAAGAGTCCGTTTGATATTACGGATGTGTGGACTTCTTCTTACAGCAGCAACACGAACGAGATTATGTGGGGAGCGAAAGTGGCGGCGCGGTGTCCGTGGATTACTTGCGTGGTGCGGCTTTCGAGCTACGAGTGCGGGATGGACCAGCCGACTTACACGCCGACGCAGAAAATTGTCGAAGCGACCGGGACCTTGTTCTTCAAGTTTGGGGATCTGGATTCGACCAAGCCGGCAGGCGGAGTGAAGATCCGGATTGAGACGATTGTTCACTACATGGCGAAGTATTCGGGGAAGATCATGCAGCAGAAGCTAGGATATTTGTCGCCGGAGTGCCCGCTCGGGGAGGTTCCTCCGTTTGAAACAGTGGGAGTGATGGAGCCGGAAGTGATTCCCGAAGAGGCGAGTGTGGCGCAGCCGGTTTCTGCGTCAGCTTCGTGAGCGGAAATGAGGATTCGCGGTAAGTTGTCGATGTACGCAGCCGCGGCTACTGCTCTCGCCGTGGCTCTGGCTGGCTCCGTGGTTGCCTTTGCCGGAGCTGCAGATAAAGACAAAGGTAATGGAAACACTTCTGAGGTGAAATTCGCCGCGGGCGCAAAGCTCGTGCTGGTGCCGACTTTGGTGACCGACAAGTCGGGCAATCACATCAGCGGGCTCAAGCAGGAAGACTTCACGGTGCTGGAAAACGGCGCCGAGCAAAAGATCGCCACGTTTGAGGAAATCACCAGCGACCCGCACCGGTTGTCGCGTCCCAAAAATCCCAACGAATTCAACAATGCGCTGGCGGGCGGCGCGTCTGCCAGACGTGTGACGCTGATCGTACTCGACCTGATCAACACTCCCTTCCTTGATCAGGCGAATGCGCGCAAGGAATTGCTGAAGTATCTTACGCAATCCGTGGACCAGCGCGAGCCGACCGGCCTTTACACGCTCACCCGCAGTGGCGTTCAGGTGGTCCACGATTTCACGAGCGATCCCCGCATCCTGGTGGCGGCGCTGCACGTGGTGAGAGGCGACTCGTACGAGATGGTCGATAGCGACGAGACGACGGAAGCTATCACGGGAACCGCAAGCCCAGACGGCAATTCGGGCGCGCCTAGCGGGGCAAGCTCGAAGAGCAGCGGGAGTTCGAAAGGGAATTCGCAGGCGGCCGTGCAGGGCGAGGCGCAAAAACTTCAGAGCATGATGGAAGACTCGGAGCTGAATTTTAAATCGTTCGAGCAGCGCCTGGCGATTACCTACACTCTGGATGGATTGCAAACGGTGGCGCAGGCTCTGGCGGGAGTTCCGGGGCGGAAGTCGCTGATCTGGGCGAGCGGGGGATTTCCTTTCAACGTGAGCGACAACACGATGCAACTCGCTCCGGCCGGACGGGATACGCTGGCCGATGTGTTGCCGCTCTACGAGCGCACGTGGCAGTTGCTGAACGACGCGGAGATTTCTCTTTATCCGGTGGACGTTAAGGGCCTGCAAGTGGTGAGCATGCCCAGCGCGTCATTGCGCAATCCGGGAAAAAACTATTCGCGGCATATGCAAAACAGACAGTTCGACACTCAGTCTTCGTTCCTGACTTTTGCGTCGATGACCGGAGGGCGCGCCTATTTCGGATCGAACGATCTGGAGAAAGGATTTCGCGAGGCAGTAAACGACTCGGCCGAATATTACATGCTTGGTTACTACATTGATCGCGCGCAGACCAAACCCGGCTGGCGCAAGCTGACGGTGAAGGCGAATCGCGAGCACGTGGAAGTGCGGGCACGCAGCGGATTTTTTGTGACCAATGCCACCATCGATCCGGAGAGCGGCCGCAACAACGATATTTCCTCGGCTTTGCAGTCGCCGCTCGATTACACGTCACTGGCGCTAGTGGCGCGCTGGAACAAGATTGAACCGGGAAAAGAGCCGGGCAAGAAGCACGTGACTTACGAGATGCGGCTAGCGCCCGATGCCGGCGTGATCAACGACGCCGACAACAACCATGTTGCGCTGGACTTTGTGGCGATGGCGAAAACTCCGGAAGGCAAAGCGGTGGATCATCCGATAGGGCAGAAAGTTGACATTCATCTGACTCCGGAGAGGTTGTCGGCGATTCGGCAGCAAGGTCTGGTCTATCGCGACGCATTGGATCTTGCCCCCGGCGAATATACGGTTCGCTTCGTGGTGCGGGACGACCTCAGTGGACGAACGGGTTCGGTGGCGGCGCCTTTGAAAGTGGAGTAAATTTCGGTGGAGTGCTGAGGGGTGCAATGGGTCGGGCGTGGGAAACCATCTTGAAATTCGCGGCGCGTGGGCGTGAGCGAAGGGGTTCTGAGTGCTTGAACTTGCGGTGGGCTTGAGTGCGGTGGCTTAATCTTTGGGGAAGGTTTCCGGCCTGCTTCGCTTTGGTGGGACCCTTCGGCATCGTTCAGGGCAGGCTCACGAGGCGCCCGCCGGCACATGGCTTTGCCACATGGCCTTGGGACGGGATCAACAGGAGAGAGAAATTCCGATCTGTCTCGCAAACTCCATGTCGTTGGGAGTGAGGAGAGTTTCGTATCTCTTCGGCATCACAGGGACGGTGCATATGCGCGAGATCTCCGCTTCGATCTCCGCATCGACGAGACGCAACAGCGTATTGATCTGATCAGAATTGAACATCGCTGTGCCCGGTCACCCAGGATCGCGGCGTTTGCTCCGCTGGTGCGTTTGTGCGGAACTGTCGGCGTCGAACCACCAGGGTGTACTCCTCACTTTGATTGCAGCTTACGTTTCGGCACAAGCGATCGCAAGTAACCAAGGTCACGGCGGCGCTGTTTATGCCCGCGTATTAGGTGTTTACTCTTGAGTTTGAGTTGCCTGGAAGCCATCTTAAAAATTCGCGGTAGTGTGCGGTGGCTTGATCTTTTGGGAAGGTTCCGCCTTGCTTCGCTTCGGCGGGAACCTTCGCCTTTCGCTCAGGGCAGGGTCACGAGGCGCCCGTCGCCACATGGCCTGGTTGACATGGGCCGTTGCGTTCATCGAAGCCAGCTTGCGGCGAGGGCACGGAGAGGTTGGGCGATGGACTGAAATCGTATCAGCCGTAATTCGTCTTTCCCTTTTATGGAAGCAAGCGGCATGAGACCGCGCTCCATAATTTGGTCCGCGGTATCGACGGTCATCAGCGCTTCGGCGCAGGGCTTCACCTCGGAAACGCCTTCATGCTGGTAGATGTGAACGGGGAGACGATCCAATTCTGCACGCTGGCCGGGACGCAGGTCCCATCCCGATTCGCTGAAAGATTGCGCCAATAGCAGAGCGCACACGAATGCGGGATTACCCCACAGATAGTCTTCGTGTGCAGGCTCGCCAGGCATTTCTTCGAAGGGAAACGATTCGATGGGATCGGTTTCCTTGCCGTAGGGAAGACGAAGGAGGAAGCGCGGAATGGCGAGGCCCGCCGCGTTCGCTTCGGGAAGCGCGCGCAAGGCGGTCCATGCGGAGGCGTTCTCGCTATTGGATGGCGCGTTCCAGTCGTGGGCATTGGGCGTCGCGGAAAAAGATTTGCAGCCCAGCAGAGCGGGGCTGGCTGCGGCCAGGAACGGGGCTCCGGCGGCGTGGGCAATCCTGGCCAAGCGGCCGAGCGACTCTGCATCGCCACGGGTCGCGCTGAAAGCGTAGTTCCCAACGATTAGCGCCCAGGGTTCACCACCGAAGGAATTTATCGCGTCGCCGGCGAGGAGTTGACAGGTGAAGGTGGAACGCAGGTTGGGCGTCGAATTCAGATCGGCGGCGAGTTCATCCTCGGAGAGATCGACGAGATAAAGTTTCAGCATCTCATCCGTGTGGATTCGGCGGACCAGCAGGAAGACGGCGCGCCACGCGGCTTCGAGCGCCTGGAATTCGGGGACATGCAGCAAGGCTCGCATCTGCGCGCTGAGGGCGCGATCGACCAGGCCAAGTATCTCCGACTGTTGCGGGTCGGCGGCGGAGATGCGATTCGGTTCCGTCACTCGGCGAACGAACTTCTGCAAGTCGCTTTCGGCGGGAGGCCGCGTCTGCGCTCTGGCCTCGGTTTGTTCGATCATTTCGTCGAGGAGACTGCCCAAGGCTAATGGTGAAGGTTGCGGAGTTGCCGCCGGCGGCGCTTCGTGCGGCTTAGATGCACCGCCCCGCAAACCGAATTCCGCAGCTGCGTCGGCGAACGTGGCAGGGTCTGCCAGGCGAGCACGCATCTCGCGAAGATTGCGGAACATGGCGACGCGTTCGAGGAGATGGTCGGGATGGAAATCATCGAGATCGGAGAGCCGCACGGTTGCTAGCTCTTCGTCGCCCAGGTTGAGCTTCAGCTCGGGTTGGAACGCGGCGAGCACCTCGTCGAAATTGTCGCGATCCACCTCCACTGGCTTTCGTGACGGCAGGGGTTTTTTAGTTCGACTGCTGCTGAAATCCCCCAGCAATAGAATTCGGAACGGCGTTTCGGGGAGTGGTCGAGCTTGCGAGGTGTCTCCGTCGACGGCCAGTTTGATTTCTCCGAAATTGAATGGCGGCATGGACGGTCTCCTTGCAGAGTCTTTGCTTTCTGAAGTGTGCCGGGCTTCGATGATCGGGCCGACCTTACGGCTTATACCACTAAGGACCCTAAGTCACACTAAGGAAAGCCTACCCACTTGGCTTTCGGTGAGATTCGCGGCACCACGGCGGCGTTCGGAGAACTTGCATTCTGTTGCAGCAGCTTTGCAACCAGAGCCGTCCAGCCGGTCTGGTGGCTGGCTCCGAGGCCTTGTCCGGTGTCGCCGTGGAAATATTCGTAGAAAAGAATGAGATCGCTCCAGTGGGGATCGGCGCGGAACTTTGACGTGCTTCCATTCGAGCCACCGTTAACCGGACGGTTGCCGTGCGCGTCGCGCAGAAAGATTCCGGTGAGGCGCCGGGAGATTTCGGCGGCAACTTCGGAGAGGGTGAGCCGGTTGCCGGAGCCAGAAGGGAACTCGACTTTGAAGTCGTCGCCGAAGTAGTGATGAAACTTTTGCAAAGATTCGATCAGCAAATAGTTCACGGGAAACCAGACGGGGCCGCGCCAATTCGAATTGCCGCCGAAGAGTCCGGTGGTGGATTCACCCGGCTCGTAGTCCACGCGGTGCTCCTTGCCGTCGAGGGAGATGCTGAAGGGATGATCGCGGTGATGGAGCGAGAGGGCGCGGATGCCGTGGGGCGAGAGGAATTCGTTTTCGTCGAGCATGATTTGCAGCATGCGGCGGAGTTGCTCGGCATCGACGACGGAGAGCAATCTTCTTGCTCCCATTCCGGAGGTCTGCATGCTGGCGACGTTCGCGGTGAGATCGGGGCGGTTTTCGATGAACCAATCCATGCGACGCTTGAAACCGGGGAGGCGCTGCATGAGGCCAGGCTCCAGGGTTTCGACGGCGAATAACGGGATCAAGCCGACCATGGAACGAATCTTGACGGGAAAATGCCCACCGTCGGGGAGCTTCAGCACGTCGTAGAAAAATCCGTCGGTCTCGTCCCACAGGCCCCTTCCATCGTGGCCGAGATGATTCATGGCGTAGGCGATGTAGATGAAGTGCTCCCAGAATTTGCTGGCGACATCTTCGTAGGCGGGATCTTGGGTGGCGAGTTCCATGGCGATGGCCAGGAGATTGAGCGTGTACATGGCCATCCAGCTGGTGCCGTCGGATTGCTCGATGTGGCCGCCGGCGGGGAGCGGGTCGCTGCGGTTGAAGACTCCGATGTTGTCGAGGCCGAGAAAGCCGCCCTGAAAAATGTTCATGCCGTCGGCATCTTTGCGGTTGACCCACCAGGTGAAATTCAAAAGCAGCTTGTGGAAGATGCGCACGAGGAACGCGCGGTCGCCGCGACCGTTGCGCTTCTTGTCGATCTTGTAGACGCGCCACGCGGCCCAGGCGTGGACCGGAGGGTTTACGTCTCCGAGGGCCCATTCGTAGGCAGGGAACTGGCCGTTGGGATGCATGTACCATTCGCGGAGGATGAGCACGAGCTGCTCTTTGGCGAAATCAGGGTCTACGAGAGCGAGAGAGACGCAGTGAAAAGCCAGGTCCCACGCGGCATACCAGGGATATTCCCACTTGTCGGGCATGGAGATGACGTCGGCATTGTAGAGGTGCGGCCAATCGTGGTTGCGTCCGGTCTTGCGCTCGGGCGGCGGCGGAGGATTGCCGGGGTCGCCCGCCAACCATTCTTTTACGACGTAGTGATAAAACTGCTTCGACCACAGGAGGCCGGCGAAGCCCTGGCGCATGACGTTTTTTGCGTCTGGTGAGAGAGATTTCGGAATTATGGTGGCGTAGAAATCGTCGGCTTCCTGTTTGCGGATGGCGAAGAGAGAATCGAAGTTGGTGAAGGCGGCAGAGGGCTCGGCGGCCGGGAGATTGGTCAGGCGCAGGCGGACGGTTACGGATTCTCCTTCAGGAATGTCGAGTGCGTAGTGGGCAGCGGCCTTTGTGCCAGCGCGTTCGCCGGCGACTGCTTCTTTGTTTCCGTCGACGATGTAGTTGTTGATTGCGTCTTTTTTGCGTAGTCCGCTCTCGGTTAGGTTGAAGAGGCGCTGACGGTTGGTTTCGTTTTCGGTGAAAAGAAGTTCTAGAGAACCGTCGCAGTACAACCAATGTTTCACGCAGGAGGAATGGTTGAGTTCGATGGCGCCTGCTACCTCGCGGAGGTTTGGGCGAGGTTCGGGGTTGCCCCACGACCAGGTGTTGCGGAACCAGACGGTTGGGAGCACGCGGATACGGGCGGACTCCGGACCCCGATTCGCGACGGTGATTTTGATGAGGATGTCTTCGACATCGGCCTTCGCGTACTCGACGAACACGTCGAAATAGCGATCTTCGTCGAATACTCGGGTGTCGAGCAGTTCGTATTCCGGGTCATTTCTGCCGCGGCGGCGATTCTCTTCGACAAGCTGCGTGTAGGGGAACGCGGCTTGCGGATATTTGTAGAGATACTTCATGTAGGAATGCGTGGGAGTGCTGTCGAGGTAGAAGTAACATTCTTTTACATCCTCGCCGTGATTGCCTTCTTTGCCGGTGAGGCCGAAGAGGCGTTCTTTGAGGATGGGATCGCGTTCGTTCCACAGCGCGACGGCGAAGCAGATCAACTGGCGGCGATCGCAGATGCCGGCGAGGCCATCTTCATTCCAGCGGTAGGTTCGCGAGCGCGCGTGATCGTGGGGAAAATATTCCCAGGCATTGCCGTCAGCGCTGTAGTCCTCGCGGACAGTGCCCCAGGCGCGTTCGCTGAGGTAGGGTCCCCAGCGCTTCCAGTGCCGTTTGCGGTCGCGGGCTTCGGAGAGCCGGATCTCCTCTTTCGTCATAGGCGAGTTGGCAGGGGCGGAGCTTGTTCAGAGTTTGTTTAGTCCGTCGAGGGCCGCAACTTTGTAGGCTTCGGCCAGGGTCGGATAGTTGAACACTGTGTCGCGGAAATATTCCAGCGTACCGCCCAGCGACATTGCGGCCTGACCGATGTGCACAATTTCTGCGGCACGATCGCCGATCACATGCACGCCCAGGACTTTCAGAGTGTCGGGATCGAAGAGAAGTTTCAGCAGCCCCTGATCATCGCCAAGCATCTGGCCTTTGGCCAACTCGGCGTAGCGCGCCAGGCCGACTTCGTAGGGAATCTTTTCTTTCGTGAGTTGTTCCTCGGTGTGGCCAACCATGGAAATTTCCGGAATCGTATAAATGCCGTAGGGGATGAGATTGGGAATCATTTTGCCGGGCCTGCCGAACATGTGGCAACTGGCGAGGCGGCCCTGCTCCATGGAGGTGCTGGCGAGCGCGGGGAAACCAATGACGTCTCCGGCGGCATAGATGTGGTCCACGCTGGTTTGGAAATTTTCGTTGACCACCATTTTGCCGCGGCCATCGGACTTCAGGCCCGCGGCTTCGATCTCCAACTGATCGCTGTTGGCCTGCCGCCCTACGGTGTAGAGAAGCCCCTGGCCATGGACGTTTTTGCCGCTTTCGAGGCGGGCGAAGACGCGGTCGCGCTCGGCATCGAAGCCTACCGAAACCACTTTTTCGCCCAGGCGGAAAACGGTTCCGAGCTGGCGCAGCTGAAAACAGAGGCTCTCCACAATTTCGTGGTCCACGAAGTCGAGCAGGGTCGGGCGCTGATCGAGCAGCGTGACTTTCACTCCCAATGCGGCGAACATGGACGCGAATTCGAGCCCGATGATGCCGGCGCCGACTACCAACAAATCCCGCGGGATTTCTTCCAGGCAGTGGACTGCGTCGGAATCGAAGATGCGCTTGCCGTCCATGGGAATATCGGCGCTGTGGGCGGGACGCGTGCCGCAGGCGATCATGATGTGGTGGCCGCGCAGAAGCTGCGATCCATCTTCGCTTCTGACTTCGATGGTGTGGGGATCGAGAAAGCGGGCGTCGCCCTCAAAGGTCGTGACCTGGTTGCGGCGAAGCTGCGCTGTGATGACTTCAATTTCGCGCGCCATGACAGCCTGCGCCCGAAAGACCAGGTCGGACATGGCGATGCGATCTTTGAGGACATAGTTGCGGCCATAGAAACTGCGCTGGCGGAAGCCGCTCAGGTAGAGGACGGCTTCGCGCAAAGTTTTGCTGGGGATGGTTCCGGTGTGAACACAAACGCCGCCAATGGTTTTCTTGCGGTCAATGATGGCGACTTTCTTGCGCAGTTTGGCGGCGCAGATCGCGCTCTTCTGGCCCGCTGGGCCACTGCCGATCACGACTAAATCGTACTCGTTGACGTCCATGAGGCGGGATTTCCTTCTTGATCCCGAAACTCAACGATTGTATCTGCATCTCGCGGGGCCGGGGCGCTCGCGAGCAATTTTTGGTAGTAGGTCAGTTCAAGGGCTTTTACCACTAAGGACACAAAGTCACACGAAGGAGAGCCCAACGGTAATGGCATCCGTGACGCCTCGCGGTTCTTCGTTGTCGTGCGAGGTGGGATCACGCGCGGCTACGACAGTCGCCTTCTCCTGCTGAAATCGACCGGAATCACCTGCGCGGGCGTTGCATATTGCCGGCGCGGCGCATTCGGTGGTGAAGGCCGGGCCGCTTGCCGCCCACCGAACCACTCCCGGTACCAGGTTTCGGCGGTAAGTTTGTTTAACCAGATTATGGGATCGCACTGGCTGTAGTCCTCGCCGTTTGGCCCTGTCCGGGGAAAGAACACGTGGATGGGCTGATCACTCAGATATGTGAACTGGGCCTCGCCTGCGTGTTGCACCATGGGAGCGTCCATGCGCGCATTCAGGACTCGCTGAATTTCCGGGAAACGTGAGTTGTAATTGTGCTTAGCACCGTCGAGGAAGTCCTCGAGGATCTCATTAGTCCGGGGATTCTCCCCGTCGATGATGTCGAGCAGATCGTAATCGGCGTGGATATATTTGCCGTAACGCTGCGCGCAAAAGTAATGCCGGGAGGCTGGGTCGATGTCGACGGAGTAACCGTCTCTTCCCAGCCCGGTCTGTTCGTAATCCTGCGCCAGGTGTGCCGCGCGGAATTCGTCCCAATACTTCATGGCTTCGTTCGGTTTGTTGAACTTGCCGCAGTGATGGTAGGGATCGGCGACCAGACCGGCAATCTGATAGCGGGTGTCGGTGTCATTGTTGGCGGTTTTGGCTTTGCATGAGATCGGCTTGGGAATGTAGTTGTCGTTGCCGAAGTTCTTCTCGTCGGCCCATTGGAGAGACTTGGGGTTGGTAAGCCGGGCCAGCAGCCAAACATTTTTTTCTCGCGCTACGTCTTTGAAAACTTCGCGATCTTTGTCTCTCATGAGTCCCTCATGGCCAGCCTTCTGGAATCGGCGAGTATTCTATCCGGAATTGTCTCGGACTCGTATGCAGAACAATTACCGCGAGGGACGCGAAGTCACACAAAAACCCTCCCCATAAGGACCTTCGTGATATCCGCGTCCCTCGTGGTTGACGACTTTTCTTTGCGTCGTCAAACTGGCTGGCCAGCTCTCACTCGGAGACGAGGATGTCTTCGAATGGCGTGAACTTTGGAACATTGAGGCTGATCCGCTTCGAGGTTGCGGGTGGAGCGGGGTACTTGGCCCACACCACGCGCTGCTCGCCCGGTTGCAGCGTGCCCCACCATTGATCCAGGATTCTCTTGCCGTCGATGGTAAGAAAGTTGTATTTCTTGTTGCCTGCGGGGTCGATGTAGTAGATGTCGTCCCAGCTGAAGTCATAAGACACCGGCTTGGTGCCCGTGTTCACGAAGCGCCATCTGGCTAACAGAGCGCCACCGCTGACCCGCTTCAACTCGAGCACATCGCAACGCAGGTTGGGGTCGTTCGAGTACTGCGCGCTGGCGATCACAGCGCCGGGCTTGGGTTGAGGCGGTGCGGCCGCAGGAGCCGGATCGGGAGCGGCGGTTTCGGGCCCGGCTGCCTGGGCTACGGACGTGTCGCCTGGGGTTGGTTGGGTTGGGGCTGGTTGGGTGGGGACCTCTGCCGCGGCCTGCGGTGCGGGGCTCGGCAAGTTGGCTTGCGGTTCGGGCGCAGACGCGCTGGCGAGCAGGTCGATTCGGTCATTGCTCCCCTCGGTGGTGGCTACCATCATGATGTACTCCCAGTTTCCGGCGGTCTTCTGAGCCCTGACGTAAACGGTGCCCTTACCCTTCGGGCCGGAGATTGGCAGGGAAAGATCGGCGTCGCCGGCGCCGGGAGAAACATTGATGGAACCACTTACCAACCAGCCTTCGCTGATGGGAGCTCCGAGGCGTTGCGCCAGGATCGTGCTCGACTGAGCTCTGGAGATGGCCTCTTTCGCCACGTCGGAACCTCGCATGGCGCCCATGATCAAGGTGAAGATGCCAACCACGAAAACCGCTCCGCACAGGAACATGGCGGCCAGCAGTTTTTTCCAGTTTCTTCCCAACCAGCTCCGGCCTTGGTTTGGCATCAGTGCGGGGGCGGGCGTGTTGGATTGCGGAATGCGGCTTGGTTGTGTGGACATAAGCTCCTCCTCAGGTTGATGAAATCGAAAAGCGGTGCTGTCGCTGCCAGGTTCTTCGCGGCGACTTCGCAATCATGGTTTTCTCAGATCTCGTTTTTGCAGCCCGGATTAGGGGCTCTACATTGATAACGCGCAAAAACCGAAGCAAAGGGCTCACGCCGGGCGGGATTATTTTTCTGCCGCGCCGGCAGTCTGGAACGGGCCGAGCATTCCATTCGTATGGACTGCAATAGCAGGCAGGAGGTCTAACAGAGGTCCCCGAGTCGTTAGAACCCAAGGCGCTGTGCGGCCAGAGTGCGCCCGACCTTCATGCAAGCACTGCGTTTGCATTTGCGCACCGCCAACTGTTCTATCATCTCTTTCTCATACAGCAGCGCATCCAGAGCCGCATCGTCGGAGGTGGTAGCCATGACAATCTGCGGCGCCTCTTTTGAATCCTTCGCCTCCGAGGCGTTCGACTCAGTCAGGTCATCGGTGAATTTGTCCGCGCTAAGGCTAATGGCGGTATCCGCGATCACCCCCACAATCTTTCCTTTGTCGCTTTCCTCCAACATGGACTTGAATAGCTCCCCTCCGGTGCCCCCGACGGCTTTTACGCCGCCTGCCGTGTAAGCCTTTTGGACGGTTTCGCCCTGAATGATGGCCTTCCACGGGTCGAGCGTCATTCCCTTCACCTTGTTGTAGAGTACCGCCATCATCACCTTCGTGCCCTTCGCCGCGGCTTCGGCCTCCAATTTCGTGAATGCCTCAGTTCCGACGGCGCGCTCGAATTCCTTTACAGCCTCTTCCCCAGCTTTGTCGATGCGCCTGGCGGTGAACAAGTCAACTAACCCTACGGCGAACTCAGTAGTAAACGTTACCGCAAGCTTCCCTTTCGAGGCTTCGGGATGGTCCTGCGCAAAAGCGACTGTCTTGAGTCCGGAGCCGAAGAGAACGGCCCCGCCTCCTGCCGCCAGAACTTCGTTCCCCGCCAAAGTGTAGCCCAAGACCCCGGCCGTGCTCCCGGCCGCGCCCCCAGTCAGGCAAGTCGCGGAAATCATTAGGAATTCTGCCGACGCGTCCCTTGTCAAACGGGCGACGTTGATCGCGGTCTGCAGCCGCGCCACGGACTTGTCGATGTTGCCTGCGGTCGTTTTCTGGGCTTGGTGCATCATCTTCTGGAACGTGGCATTGTTGTGCTTTGTGGCCTCCAACCAGTGACCCAGGGCTGCGATCAGGTCCCTCATGCAAAATCGCGCGCCTCGCCGTACCGCCTGGTACCGGGAAGCGATCAGGTGCTGGCTTACGGTGTTGGTTTCGGAAGTCACCGCGTCCCAATCCACATCGAACGTTGAGACCGTGGCTCCGATCCAATGGAATTCATCGTTGATTTTAGAGTGGTTCAGTATTGCCTGGGACCGGGCGAAGGAGCGAATGATCTTGCCCACGCCCTCCCAGTTGACGAGGTAAAACCCATCGAGAGATGGACAGTATTGCCAACCCATATAGCTCCTCCTTCACGATTTCCCGATAAACCCGCGCGAATGGTGTGCGGACTTTCCCTGCCCTCGATTGAGCAGCCACAAAGGGTCGTCCCCTATCCATTTCCGCCGCGTCTCAATTCCGCATTCCTGCTCCTACTCAATAACGCGAAGAAACAGCGGAAAAAGGTCCACACTTTTTTAGTCTGAGGCGGGTGAGATGTATCATCGGTCGGGAATTGAACGCGGAATTTTGGATAAACCGGCCGCTTATAAACGGGCTATTGAGGGTACACAGTGTCCGGCGGAGTTTCCCCGCAGCAGCGTCTGCAAAAGCTTCTCAAGAGGGGATTGAAGCATCACCGGGAGGGTCATGTTGATCTGGCCGAGGCGTGCTATCGCAAGATTCTGAACGTGGACCCTTTGTCTGCCGAGGCCAAGCAGATGTCGCGGCTATTGCAGGGGGATGCGAGTGCGGCGCTAGAATCGAGCCCTGCGATGAGCGCAATCTTCGGCGACGACGCGAAGACGCGCCCCGAGTCGGCAGAAGGTCACCAGCATCTTGGCGAAGCGCAGGAGCGGGCGGGAGATCTGCAGGCTGCTGCAAATTCCTACCAGCGCGCTCTCGCGCTCAAGCCGGATTCTGCTGAACTGCACTGCCACCTGGCGCGGGTTCTGTATCAAGGCGGAACGCTGCAACCGGCTGCCGAGTTGTACCGGCGCGCTTTGGTGCTCGATCCGAAAAAGCATGAGATCTACAACGATCTGGGTCTTGTGCTCACAGATCTCGGCAACTTTGCGGCGGCTCTGGAAGTTTTCCGGCGCTCGCTGATAAATAATCCCCGCTCCGCTAAAACGATTGCCAGCCTGGGACGCCTATTCGAACGCAAAGGCGATCTCATCTCCGCGGCGGAGGCCTACCGAGATGCAATCAAGCTGGACCCCAGGATGCGCGCGGCTTACGTGGATTTGGGATTCGTGCTCTACGGATTGGGAGATCTGGGCGAAGCTTCCGATTGTTTTGATCGCCTCCACGAACTGGAGCCGGACTCCGCCGAGGCGACTGTAAATCTGGGGCTCATCCATCTGCTAAAAGGTGAACTGCGGGACGGATGGACGGAATATGAATCGCGCTGGAAAGTAGGAGTAGGCGATGACAGAAAATTTTTGCAGCGGCGATGGCAGGGTGAAGCGCTCGGCGGCGAACGCATTCTGCTTTATGCCGAACAAGGTTTAGGGGACACGATGCAGTTCGTGCGTTATGTTCCGCTGGTCGCGAAACTGGGCGGAGAGGTGGTGCTGGAGGTTCAGCCGGCGTTGCATGATCTGCTCGCGGGTACTGAAGGTGCATCGCGCGTGATTCGGCGCGGCGACACGCTGCCGGATTTTACCTGGCAGTGTCCACTGATGAGTCTGCCGCTGGCCCTGGGAACCGAACTCGAGACGATTCCGGCGAGCGTTCCTTATATTGCCGCGGATGCGGCGCGGGTGGAGGCGTGGCGTGAGCGGCTGCAGAAGAATACGCGGCGCATCGGGCTGGCCTGGGCCGGTAATCCGGGGCATTCTCGCGATCGTTTACGTTCTATTTCACTGGAACAGCTTACGCCGCTGTTGAACGTTGAGGGCACTACTTATTATTCGTTACAGTTTGGCGCTGGGGCCGAGCAGATGAAACTGTTGCCACCGGGCGTGCGGTTAATCGATCTGGGAGATGAGTTGAAAGATTTTGCCAACGTCGCGGCGATTGTCGCGAATCTCGACCTGGTGATTTCCATCGACAGCGCGGTTGCGCATCTGGCGGGGGCCTTGGGGAAACCGGTGTGGATCCTGCTGAACAAAGGTTGTGATTGGCGATGGTTTTTGGGACGCGAGGATAGTCCGTGGTATCCGACTGCACGCCTGTTTCGGCAAAGCGCTCCCGGGGAATGGCTGGAGGTCGTGAAGCGTGTAGAGCTTGCGCTTCGGCGAGGCGGATGAAAGCGCAGGACGAAGACTCTTAACGAAAGCTCCTAACTCTACGGCGGATCCCAATGGCCGATGAGGCCGATGTTGAATGGGGAGAAGCTCAGGTTCCCATGTTGCATCGAGCCGTAGTCGGGGGGATCGCCCGGCCTGGGGGCGGGGCCGACGCTGAGGGAACTGGAGAAAGTGAGAGAGATCTGCGTGGTGATGTGAAGCTCGATCTGTGCCTGCAGTGCGGCGCTTAGCGCGTTGTTTGGAGAGAGGTTGACCTGTGGTCCAACGCTACCTTCGATATCGGGCTTAATCAGGCCCCAATTCCGCTTGATGTGCAAGTTAATCAGAGAGAACGCCGCCGATCGAGTGAGCTGGTTGTTCGGGTCCGGAGACATTTGCAGGCTGATATTAGGCTCGTGGAGCAAGTCGACTTCAGTATCGTCCGAACCGAACTTAAACGCGTCAAGGTTTCGATAGATGAGCGTGACGGTGTAGGTTGCCGGATTTGTTCCCCTGGGAGCGTTGGCGGTGATACCGGTCGCAATGTCGGCAGCGAGGTGAGCGGAGTCGTCGTCACCTTTCTTGGCAGCGGCGCCTCCTGAGCTTCCGTTTATCGAGATGGGATCGGGCGCGGTCAATGAGCGAGTCTGCCAGTAATACTTCGACCACAAGGCTGGACTCAGGTTGGCCGGTGCCTGGGTGACGGCGCACACACTCATGATCGCGAACTGCTGGTCATCGGGGAGCATCCCGACAAGACCACCGAAATCGCCGGGGGGTTGGGACTGCAGGGCTCCGATGCCGGCTCGCAATCGAGCGATGTTGACGCCGCTGGCCCGCGGCGCAAACAGAGAGAGCCCGTCGAGACGGCTGGAGCTCTTGATCCGCCACAGCTCGTCGAGCATGTCAGGCATGCTCATACCGTTCAGAATCTCGCAGGCCTTCTGCCAATCGGGTTGCGAGCTCCAGGTTAGCGCGCGTTGAATCTGTTCGTGGTAATCGTAAAGTTTCGGATCGTCGAGAGAACCCATACTGCAACCTCCACCCGGGGAACTTCCGTCTGTCAGAGTCTTTTTCGATTCTGAGAACGGCGACGATTCTACACCCATCCTGGTGTTCGCAAAGTTGCGAATCGGCTTGCATGGACAACGGTAAGGCTCTTTCCTGCGGTCATCCGCGAACTGGAGTTTCGTGTTTCATTCGCTTTGTCCGAGGAGTAGAGGGCGGGGATGAAAATTGTTTCACAATTTGACGCGATAGTGGAAATGGAGTACCGTTTGGTGCGAGTTTGGGGGTCAAAAGAGGATTCCGGTTACAAGGCTCACTGCCCCTGGGGCCCACGCATCGGGCGGCGCTGGAGCGCAAAAGCGGAAACGGGCGTATAGTATACGCGTGCTGGCTGCCGGGATAGAGATTGCGGCTCAAGTGGAGCGGCCATTCGTCGGACGGTAGAGGATTTGAAGAGAAGTGGCCCTTCGGTTGCTCCATGAAGGGAGGGTGCAGTGAGGATTAATCCTCCTTTTGCAACGTCGGCTGCCTCGGCTGCACTATCCATGTAGTTCAAGGATCGTTCTAAGAATCACCGGCTGACGTAAGAGGGCGGCTCAAGGTCGCGCAGTTTTAGACCGCACAAAAGATTCGATCTGCTCCATCGTCCCCCAGGATGGAGTTCAGAGTGGCGAGTAGAATTTCCCCCCAAGGAGATTTCGCCGAGTTTCATCGTGGCTCTTAACATGGCATCCAATCCAACGAAGATAGGGAAGTATGACGTCGAGGGCGTTATCGGCCGCGGCGGCATGGGAGTGGTGTACAAGGCGGTCGATTCCCAGATCGGTCGGTACGTCGCGATCAAAATGATCACCAGCGACGGCGATGAGAGCCTGATCGCGCGGTTCAAATCAGAAGCCCGATCGACGGGATCGCTGCAGTGCCCGAACATCGTAACCGTCTATGACGTGGGCGAGCAGGACGGCAATCCTTATCTGGTGATGCAGTTTCTGGAGGGTCCGAGCCTGGAGTCGATGCTGAAGAAGGGGAGTTCGTTGACCCTTCCGGAGTGCCTGGGAATTGTTATCGACGTTTGCACCGGGCTTGGCTATGCGCACCAGCGGGGAGTGATTCACCGCGACATAAAGCCCGCCAACATTATCGTGCTGCAGGACGGCATCAACGATGGGATGGCGGTGATCGTTGATTTTGGAATCGCGCGGATCGTGGGAGACACCGGGCTCACGAAGGCCAACCAGGTTATCGGCAGCATTTTTTACATGTCGTCCGAGCAGCTGCAGGCCAAGGAGCTCGACAATCGGACGGACGTCTATTCGCTCGGAGTAGTTCTATTTCAGTTGCTGACCGGCTCGCTGCCGTTCGAGGCGAACGAGGCTGCGGCTACCTTTCATAAGATCCTGAACGATCCGCCGCCCCCGCTCAGCGCTTACCTGAAGGAATATCCCGCCGAATTGGATGCGATTATCAGCCGGGTTCTGGCCAAGAAGCGGGAAGACCGCTACGCCACGGCCCAGGATCTGGCGTTCGATCTGATGCGTATTCAGGACCAGGTGAAGTCCGAAACCGTGGGCCAACTGTTCCGGCGCGCAGAAGTGGCAGTGGATAAAGAGGAGTGGACGCAGGCCAGAGAGCAGCTGCAGCAGGCGCTGCGCATCGACCGCCACAATACGCGCGCGCAAAAATTGATGAGCGCGGTGCATGAGCGGCTGCGGCTGCAACAGGAAATTGAACGCGCACGCTCGTTGCGCAATCAGGCCAATGAAGCGTATATGGACCAGCGCTACGAGGATGCGCTGCACCTGCTCGACCAAGCGATCGCGCTGGATGCGAAGAACAACGATCTGCTCGCGTTCCGGGACTCGGTTCGAGCGGCCATGGAGCGGGCGGCAAAGCTGCGCCGGGCTCTTCGCCGCGCAGAGGCGGCGCTGCAGGACGGAAACATCGACGAAGCCCAAATCGCGGTGGATGACGCGGTGCAAATCGACCCCAGCGATACGCAGGCCAAGGCGCTCAAGGTAATTGTTTACCAGCATGCGGAAGAGAAATCCCGGCAGCAGCAGTTGCGGAAATTGCTCGACCAGGCGCGTGATCAAATCGCCGCCCGCGATTTGACTGGAGCGTTTGCCACGCTCAAGACGGCCGAAGCGCTGGACCCGACTTCGAACGAGTTGCAAGCGGTTGCGAAGATGGCCGCAACGGCGCGTGAGCAGGAGAAACGCCGGTCGGAAGCGGAGGAAATGTGCCGGCAGATTGAGGCGGCGCTGATTCAGGAAGACTACGCGACTGCAGTGGCGCGCGCGGATGAGGGTCTGCAGAAATTTCCCCAGGAACGAAGTCTGATCAAACTGAAAGTGCTGGCGGAAGCGCAACGGGCGCGAGTCGAACAGAAGAAGTATGTTCGAGAACAGTTTGCCGCGGCGAGCACGCTGGCCGACTCTGGACAAGTGGCAGAGGCTCTGGCGGCATTGGATCGCGCTCTGCAAAAGGTTCCTGGCAGCAGCGAACTGGAGACTTTGAGAGCGACCTTGCGGGACCGGGTCGCGGCGGAGGAATCGGAGCAGAGGAAGGCCCGCGCGATTGATGCAACTCTGGCCAAAGAGGCGCGGCGAGTTCTGGAGGGCCAGGGGGCGATGAGTGCGAGGGAATTTCTCGATTCGCACGCAACTCCCTATGGCGATTCTCCGCAGGTGCGGGCGCTTTACGAGGCGGTTCGAGAGCGCGAAAAGATCGACTCGCTGAATAGCAAGCTTGCGGCAGAGCCGAATCCAGCAAAACGCGTGCAGATCGCCGAAGACGCGGTGCGCTCGAATCCAGATAACCAGGCCATGCGGCAAGTGCTTGCCGATGCCGAGCGCGCTCGAGCTCAGATCAGCGCGGCCATCGAGCGAGCCCGCGGTTTCGAACTAGCCAAGCGTTATTCAGAGGCGATTCAGGAATGGCAGCAGCTGAGCACTGCGCACCCGCAAATTCCGGAGTTTGAAGCGCAAATCAAACGGCTCGCAGCTGTTCCGGGAGCTGTCAAGGGCCAAGAGAAGAAGGCGGCGCCCGCGCCGCCGGCGAAAATTCCTGCTCCTCCAGTGCCGCCGGAGGTTAAGACGGGCGCGACCATGGCGCCCTCTTCCGGGAGTTTTTCGGCGACGCGAGTGCTGGGCTCACGAAACTTGCGGGATACCGTGGCGACGGCGAAGACGCCGGCTCCGGCGATCTCGCAGACTTCGACAGCCTTGCCGGAGAAGGCGACTCCATCACCAGCAACTTCGCGCGCGACGCAGCGAGGACTTTCCGCGGCTGATGTTCTGCGGCAGGTGGCGAGCTTCGTCGAGGGGAACAAGAAATACTTAGTGATTGCCGGTGGGGCCGTGGTGGTTGTATTTGTGCTGGCGGCCGCATACCTGATGCTTAGCAGTGGCAAGAAAACTGTCGGCAAGAATCCCGTTGCTCCCATCCTGATTCACGTCGTCACGAATCCCAGCGATGCTGTGGTGACGAGTGGGTCTCAGCCGGTTGAGAACGCCACCGTGTCGCTGGTTCCCGGAAGCAGCGTGAC
The DNA here is from genome assembly GCA_050014115.1 of Candidatus Sulfotelmatobacter sp. Lineage (GTDB taxonomy): Bacteria > Acidobacteriota > Terriglobia > Terriglobales > Acidobacteriaceae > Sulfotelmatobacter. Next base: position 21,081 of record JBEKDY010000025.1, read on the forward strand.
CGTTGAGGTCTCTCGACTCGGGTACAAAACGAAGTCTGTGGAGCTGCGGCAGGCTTCCGACGGGAATGTCGCGCTCGACCCAGAGCCGTTACATCTGTCGATACAGACGTCGGAAAAAAGTGGAACGGTTGAGTTAGATGCCAAGAAGATCGCCGATCTGGCCGACGGCAACATGGATGGATATGACTTTGTGCCCGATGGCTATAGCCACGAGCTAACCGTTACGGAACAGGGCAAACAGCTGTTTGCAGTTCAGCTCCAGGCAATGCCCGGCGCACTTCCTCAAGTGGATGCTTTCGACGCGAAAGGTCTGTTCCTCATCACGAGCCTCGGCAACAGAGCCAAGTTGTACGCAGGAAACCAGCTGAAAAATGTTCGACTCGGGGATCAGAGCATCGCCGGCAGTCCTTCCGGGGCGGATTTGAGCCTGAGTGATCAGGATCGCGAGGTCAAGTTCGGCGAAGGCAGCGGGCAGGGAAGCGTGCCGATTCAAAGCTCCAATGCCCCGACCTTGGCCGTGTATTCGACCAATCTGGGCGGACAAGTTCAGATTACGTCGAACGTTGCAGGAGCGACGCTCACCGTCAACGGCACGCAGGTGAAACATCAGGGAGGCGGCTGGCTGGTAAAAAGGCAGCCGGGCGCCTACACATTTGAATTATCGGCTGATGGTTTTGAGTCGCAAAAGTGGACGATGACCTTGCTGAGCCGGCAGGTGCTTCCTAATAAGAGCGTCAGTCTCAAGCCCAAGGCCCAGCAGAAAACTGGGGTAATGGCTTCCCTGGTGATCGTGGGTGGAACCCCCGACGCACAGGTGGATGTGGACGGCAACCACGCGGGAAAACTCGACGCAAACGGGAATCTGGAAGTGCCAAGCGCACTCACAGAGGGACAGCACAGGATAGGGTTAACCAGGCAGGGCTATGAGCCCCGTGAGATCCCGGTGGTGGCGAAAATGCCGGAAGTCCGGCTGACGGATGCCAAACTCGCGGCGTGGGCAAAGGTGGCGTTCCAAACTACAGTTCCGAATGCCACGGTCAGATACCAGCGTTCCGGCGATGCGCAGGCGCGGCAAGTGACGGCTTCCGAGAAATTAGTACTGCCACCCGGCCAGTATGATTTCACGGCCGAGGCGCCCGGCTATCAAAAGTACGACACAGGGAAAGTGAACCTGCCTTCCGGTTTCGACGGGAGCATTCCGCTTAAACTCAACTCCGTTCCGGACTATCAATTTCTGGATCCGGGTCAAATAACTCACGACGGCCCGGAGTGGCTCAAGGCGAAGGACTCTCACGCATTTGTACATTTGAAGCCCGGGTTCCTGCACGAGACGCTGATTTTTGCGAAACCGGGGAGGAATTTTCTGGGGGCTAATAAGAAAGTCGAATGGAGAATCGAGGCTGCGGACAACTCGGCGCGCGTGGAATATGTTCTGGACGGACAGAAACTGCAGCGCAGGTTTGTCGTCGGAGAAGCAGGTTCTGACCTGAAAGAAACCAAAGTGGACGTTGCGGCGGCGGCGACGCAGGTCACGTCACTTTCAGTTTACGTTCAGGTGGACGGACCTCATGTGCAGATCAGTAATGCCAAGGGCGTCATTCTTGACGATTACATGGTGCCGCCGAAGGTCAATTTCTCAGGCGTTAGAATTAGCATCAAGACAGATTCTCAGTTCGTCGTCCGGGACAAATAGCGATGCCGCGGGCGTGCGGCGTGGCGACGGGCTATGATCTTAAGCGCGGAGCGTCTGTATGAATAGAAGGGTTCTGACCGACGGAGAGACTGCCGTTCTCACAATAATTCAGGAAGGATATGGATCCCACAACAGCATCGATAAGGTGTTCTTCTCACCCACCGATGAAGCCGTGATGTTCGTCAGGTTGTTGAATGGCATGTCGGTAGTAATGGCGAACCTTTCGAACCTTGCAGCGCGGCGCGCGGATGGCACTATCTCGAGTGATGACGAAATGAAGATGACGTTGCGGCTAAAAGTGTGATGCAAGTTATGAATCCTCGCCGCGTTGATATGAGCCACATCCTCAGGGGCTAGAGCCTGCGCTCAGAACAACATCTTTATCGCAGAGCGGGAAGCGCTGCGCCGCTCAAAACCACACTGACAAAAGCGGCGTCATAGTTCGGAAAAGCCGTGATAAACTTTCGCACCGTGCAGCAACCTTCAGTTCCGCCGATCCCTCCTTCGTGTTCTGAGTGCGCCACCAAGACGCAGGCGGCTGGGGGCAGTGCGCCGCCGACACAATCTGCGTCGCGCATGTGGAGGTCGAGCAGCGGGAACATGCGTCTCGATACGCCGAACACCAGCATCATCACCCTGCCAGGCAGCGAGAAAACGATCATGCTTGACCACTTGAAGAAAGAGGCCATGGTCATCCCAATGCCGCCCGCATCGGCCGCACCTTCGGCACCGGGAATGCCGAAGCTGCCCGGCGCTCCCAAGCTGCCGGCGCTGCAAGTGCAGGATCTGGGCAAGAGCATGATCGAAGGGCATGAAGTGGAGGGCAAGCGCTACACCTTTTCGCCGCCGCCGCAGGCTCCACAGGCACCGCAGGCCCCCAGTGCGCCGCAAATGCCGAAGATGCCGACGCTCCCGCAGTTGCCCAAGGGTGCGAAGATGCCTCCATTACCGAAGCTGCCGCAGATGCCGAAGCCTCCGCTACCGAAGCCGCCGCAGCCTACGGTGACCGAGGTTTGGACCAGCGTGAAACTCAAAACGCCGGTTCTGACAAAAGTCACGACCGCCGCTGGAGAGCAGACCACCTACTGCAAGCCGACTTCGACGGCAGAACCCCATCCCTCGCTATTCGAAATACCCCCTGGATACAAGCTAAAGGCACCGCCTGCACCGAAGTTGCCGCCTGCGCCGAAGTTGCCGCCAGCACCGAAGTTGCCTTCTGCACCCAAGTTAAAGACCTAGATGCTGCTCGTTCACTTCGAGACAGCGTGCGTGAGGGCGATTTCCTTGACAATAGAGAGCGAGTCGCCTAGCATCGCTGGCCAGACGTGAAACGTTGCCGCGAGGCATACAGGGTTCGTGTCGGGCACCGAATCGTAACTCACAGCAGTAACCCCCCCTAGTACCAGGTGAAGCTGCATGAAGTTGCTGTCGAGAGTAGTGTGGGCGGAAGGAATGTATCTGGCGCCGCAGCATTTTCAGGCGCAGAACCGTTACTTCGAGGAAGCCGTCCACTTTGCCACGGGCTGTCTTTGGAGGGACGCGTATGGACTCGCGGCCTGCCAACTCGACCCTGATGCGCTGCGCAACGGGACCGTCAGCCTGCTGCACGCGCGCGGGATGTTTCAGGACGGCCTGCCGTTCGACATTCCTGAGTGTGATCCTCGTCCCGATACGCACAACATCGTCGAACAATTTCTGCCCGCGACCGATAGCTTGACGGTTGCCCTGGCGGTGCCGCGATGGCTTCAGGGCCAGCAGAATTGCGACCTGGAACCCGTTCCCACAGGTAGCGCCCGGTATACCAGCACGGTCGAAATGGTGCACGACGAGAACACCGGACTCGATGCCAAGCCGGTACAAATGGGACGCAAGAATATTCGGCTGGTGGTGTTGCCAACGGGGGATGAGAATCTACTGACTATTCCCATTGCCCGGGTGATGCGGGATCAATCGGGTCACTTCGTCTACGACCCCACGCACGTTTCGCCTTGCCTGCGCCTGAGTTCAAGCGAGCGGCTGGCTTCGATGCTGCAGCGGCTGGTCGAGATTCTTGAGGAGAAAAGCGCGGTGGTCACCGCTGAGCAACAGACCGGCGGAACATTTCAGACGGGGATGTCTGCGCGGCAAGTTGCGCAATTCTGGTTTCTGCATGCCATCAACTCGAGCCTGACTCCGTTGCGGCATATTCTGCTGGCCAAGCACCGGCATCCGGAAGAAATGTTTCGCGAAATGTCTCGGCTCGCTGGGGCGCTGTGCACGTTTAGTCTGGACAGCAGTCCGCGGTCGTTGCCGGCGTACGACCACTATGATCCCGGGCCGGGATTCACCTATCTCGAGGACCACATTGTCCGTCACCTAGAGATCATCGTTCCGTCGCAGGCGGTGGTGATTCCGCTGAAGGCGGGGGCGCGTTATTTTTACGAGGGCGAGATCCGGGATCAACGTTGCCTGGGCCGTTCGCGATGGATACTGGGGCTGCGGTCGCCGGTGGGGGAAGCGGACGTGATCTCGAAAACCTTGCAGCTGGTGAAGGTCTGTTCCCAGCAATTTGTTTCGGAGCTGGTGAAACGGGCTCTGCCCGGTTTGACACTAACCCATATGCAGGTTCCGCCGTCCGCGATATCCGCCAAAGTAGATAGCCAGTACTTTGTGGTTAACCGAAGCGGGCCTTGTTGGGAACACATCATGCGGACGCGGAATGTCGGTGTCTACGTGCCGGGAGAACTGCCATCCCCTGAAGTCGAACTGATTGTTTTGCTCGAGAGCTGATATGGGATCTACACAAATTACGCCGCTGGGAAGTTATCGAGGATCGAGTCCCGCCATGGACCGGCGCGGCTGGAACCTGGCCTTGGGGTTTCAGGAAATATTCACGGCCGTGGTGCGGCTGCGCTACAACCGGCAAGCGGTGCCGGACGCGGAAGCATTTCGTGCGCAAATGCGGCAGGCATTGCGCGTCGCCGAACAGGATGCACGAAGCCGCGGATGCAGTCCAGAGGACGTGAAGCAGGTTATTTTTGGCGTGGTGGCATTCCTGGACGAATCGGCGCTGGGTTCTGGAAATCCCGTCTTCGCGAACTGGCCGCGCCTGCCCCTGCAGGCGGAACTGTTTGGTCATCAACTGGCTGGGGAGATTTTCTTCCAGGAATTACAGAAGACGTTAAGCCGAAACGATTCCCAGGAGACGGCCGATCTGCTCGAGGTGTATTACCTCTGCCTGCTGCTGGGTTTCAAAGGACGGTATGCGGCGGGTGGGGACTTGCGGTCGATCATGGGAGCGATTCAGGAGAAGATCCGGAGGATACGCGGCCCGGTAGGACCGTTATCTCCACGTGGCGCGATTCCCGCGGATGTGGCGCGCGTGCAATCGGATCGCTGGAGCCGCAGGCTGGGAAAAGTAGCGCTCATCACCGCGGGACTGGCGGTGGTGTTGTTTGTGGTTTTCAAAATTCTTTTGCTGTCGGGTGCGTCGTCACTTTCCGCCTTGGTGGCCGGACTACTGAAATAGGGGGTTGGGATGCCGTTCTTGGTGACGGCTTTAGTACTGCTGGTTTACCTGGTGCTGGTCTGGTTCCTCGGCCGGTGGCTGCCGCTGCACGGCTCGGACGTTTGGATACTGCGCGGAGTGCTCGCGTTTCTGGGGCTCGTCGGAGCCGGCGTCGCGTTCTGGTATCAATACCAGATTAAGAAAGCGAAGGAAAAAGAGGCTGCCGGGGAGGACGACTCCCAACCCGGTGCGGCCGACGATGTGGATGCATTGGTGCGGGAGGCGGTCCGGCGACTGAAGACTTCAACATTGGGGCGCGGGACCAACCTGAGCAGCCTTCCGCTGGTGTATGTCCTGGGGGATTCCGGTTCCACTAAAACCACAGTTCTTCTTCATTCTGCGCTCGATCCCGAACTACTGGCGGGGCACGTGTATCGGGACAACGACATCCTGCCTACCTCGACCGCGAACATCTGGTACACGCGACAGGCGATTTTTGTAGATCCCGCCGGCTCGATGATGGGACAAGCGGACCAGTGGAGACGTCTGGTAAAGCTGCTGCAGCCGGGGCGTTTTTCCGCGGCTCTGGGAAAACGCGCGCAAGCGCCGCGGGCCGCGATCGTGTGCTTCGATTGCGAAAGCTTCCTGCAACCGGGAGCAAGTGAAACCGCCGTCTCGGC
>JBEKDY010000026.1:0-32870 GCA_050014115.1 Candidatus Sulfotelmatobacter sp.
ATTGCGGGACGGGTGGCTGCGGAGGGATTGATTCGGGTGGACGGGGAGTTCGCGGAGGCTACTGCAGGACTCATGGGGCAGGCTTCGAGATTTGAAACGGCGATGCGGACAGCGGTGGAGGAACTGGAGAAGAAGCATGCGTTTGAGAGAGGGTAGGGGCGCTAGAGGGCGTGGGCATCTTGAAAACCTCACGGGCGAGGCGCCCGTGGCCACACGAGTTGTGGCACTGCCGGCTTTGCTGGTTGCGATGATGGCTGCTCTTTTTGCTCTTACTGTGTCGGCTCAGACCAATGATCCGTCTGCTGTTTATCAGCCTTCGGCGGAGAATTTGAAGGCGCGGGTGGAATTTCAGGATGCGAAGTTTGGGATGTTTATTCACTGGGGGGTTTATAGCGTTTTGGGGGATGGGGAGTGGGTTTTTCACGAGAGGCATCTCAAGGTGCATGAGTATGAGCGGCTGCCGGGGTTTTTTGATCCGGAGAAGTTTGATGCTCGGGCCTGGGTTGCGCTGGCTAAGGCCGCGGGGATGAAATACATCACGATTACGTCGCGGCATCATGATGGGTTTGCGATGTTCGATTCGAAGGTTTCGGATTGGAATATTGTGCAGCGGACGCCTTATGGGAAAGATCCGCTGAAGATGCTCGCGGCGGAATGCCACCGGCAGGGGATCAAGTTGTTTTTTTATTATTCGCAATTGGATTGGCATAATCCGGATTATTTTCCGCGGGGGCAGACCAGTTGGGATAACGGGCGTCCGGATCACGGGGATTGGAACGCTTATCTCGATACATATATGGATGGGCAGTTGCGCGAGTTGCTGACGAATTACGGGGCGATCGGCGGCATCTGGTTTGATGGGATGTGGGACAAGCCGGATGCGGACTGGCATTTGGCGAAGACTTATGCGCTGATTCATCAGTTGCAGCCGGGGGCGCTGATTATTCCGAATCATCATCAGACGCCGAAGCCGGGAGAGGATGTGCAGACGTTTGAACGGGATCTGCCGGGGCGGAACACGGCGGGATTTAATACGAATTATGTTAGCGATCAACTGCCGCTGGAGAGTTCGAACACTCTCAATGGGGCTTGGGGATTCAATATTGGGGACAGCAACTACAAGAGTGCGGAAGAACTGGAGGAGATGCTGGTGCGGGCGGCGGGGAACAATTCGAATTTGTTGCTGAATATTGGTCCGATGCCGAATGGGGAGATTCAGGAAGAGTTTGTCACGCGGCTGCATGCGGTGGGGGAGTGGGTGGCGCGGTATGGGGAGGCGATTTATGGGACGCGCGGGGGTCCGGTGGCTCCGGGGGATTGGGGAGTGACTACGCAGAAGGGCGATCGCGTTTACGTTCATGTTCTGCACTGGAACGCGCCGCTGCTGGCGCTGCCTCCGTTCGAGCGGAAGATTACGGGGGCTGACATGTTGGGTGGGGGTGCGGTGGAGTTTACGCAGAGTGGGGATGGGGTGGTGGTGAAGGTTCCGGCGGGGAAGGAAGTGGATCGGGTGGTGGTGCTGAGGTTGGCGGGGAAATGAAATTCGAGATTGTTCAAAGCGCGGTGCTTTAGTTGTTGTGGTTAGGAAAACGGCCCTCAGGGGCTGAAGCCCGCATCATTCCTGGTTCTTATCGGCACGACTGAAGTCGTGCCCTTCCCGGTTGTGCTGTCCCAAGGAGGACGAGCCTCCAGAGTCGTGGTAGAAAACACTTTTGAGGCTGGTAGTGGTTATTGGTTGCAGAGGTCCTTCGCGTTGCTCAGGATGACAATCAACAAAAATTGAAGTGCTTACTACTTCTGGTCTTCCGGTGATTTGCCAGAGAAGAGGCCCCAGCAGAATCTTGGCGCTATCGCGTAGTTTACTTGCACTAAGACGATGGCGGCGATGGCGTAATACGTGCCTAGGAAGCAGAGAGCGGCGCCGCAGGCGTAGAGGGTTTGCGCTATGACGATGCGGCGGACTACGGCGGTGTGGATTTCTGGCGGGATGTCGTCGGTGAGGAGGTGGTGGCGAGTGGCGTAGCTCCAGCTCCAGTAGAGGGTGAGGCCGAGGAGGAGGATGTTGCTCCAGTAGACGAGCAATGCGGTGCGGTAGTGGATGAACTCGGCTAGCAGCGATGTGGAGAATGGCGTGAGCGAGACAGCGCAGAGGAATGCGATGTGAATCCAGGCGAGATTGCGGTCGGCGCGGGCGAAGTGGTTGAGTTGAGTTTGCTGGCCGACCCAGAAGATGCCGTTGGTCATGACGCTCATCAGGAAAACGATTAAGCGCGGGGTGAGTTTGACCAGGGCGCGCCAGAGATCGTGCTCGGAGTGGATGGCTTCGGCGGCGGGGACGCGGAGGTCGAGGACGAGCAGGGTCATGGCGACGGCGAAGAAGCCGTCGCTGAGGGCGGCGAGGCGTTCGACACTTTGTCCGGCAACGCGGTTGTAGAGGGAGTGCATCGAAAGGAGTTTAGCGGCTGGTGGGAAAACTACCAAGAGCTGGGTGCAACTGGGCGTGGCAGGTTAAAGCTGGGTTGAGTGTGAGGAAAAATGCAGGTTTCCGAATGAGGCCGGGCGGAAGGCTGCGGGTGGCAATGTCGTTAGCTTTTCTGGCGGCGTTGCTGGTCGTGGCGGAGAGCGGATGGGCGCAGGAGTCGCAGACGCCGCCTGATCAATCGCAAAGCCAAGGCAAAGAAAATCCGCCCGCCGATCAGCCATCGCAACCATCTCAGCCGGCGGATAAGCCTTCGCTTGAAAAGCCAGAAGACAAGGCACAAGACAAGAAAGATGACCCTGCGAATCCGGCGCAAGTGGTGGCGGAAGCTACGAAGCAGGCGGCGACTGCGACGCTGGTCCAGCTTCGCGACTGGGAAACGGAGTGGCTGGTGGGAGCCTACGTCAGCCGGAACCACCGGTTAGTTACGCTGACGGGGGAACAGAGGAAGAGGCTTTATCTGCAGCAGACGGTGCTGACTCCGGGCGCTTATTTGAAGCGGATGTTTGATGCGGGGATCGATCAGGCGCGGGGAGTACCCTACCAGTGGGACGATGGCTGGGCAGGATATACGGAGCGGTGGGCGTCGCGCGAGGGGCAATTCATAGCGTCGAACAGTCTGACGGCTCTGGGTGATGCCAAGCTGGGATATGAGCCGCGTTACGACCAGTGCCGGTGCCGCGGATTCTGGCCGAGGATGCGGCATGCGATGGTGCGAAATTTTATGACGTATGACCGGAGCGAGCAGGAGATGCGTCCGCAATGGGCACTGTATGGCGGCGCATTTGGTGGGGGGATGATTGCGACGGCTTGGCTCCCGAAGCCGCGCAATGCGTTTGCGGAAGGCGGATGGGGCGCGCTCGGGCAGGCGGGGTTTGGGATTGTGGCGAATTTCTTTACCGAGTTTGCGGTGGATATCAACCGGAAGTTGGGAGCTAAGTAGTGCAGGCAGAATCTTTGACCACTAAAATCTTTGACCACTAAGGACACTAAGGTCCATTAAGGGAAGCCTTACATGGGTGGCTTCGATAGCCGTCCAATTCGTGACATTCGATTGCAACCGGGCGCGATTTTGTTCTATGCTGGGCGGACTTCACGACGGCCGGCGAGACGCCGGCGGCACCGGAAATATGCATCGTCTGACTGCCAGAATTCTTTTGCTGTTTGTGCTGGTGGGAAACTTCGTCCCGCTGGCGCTGGCGGTTGCGGCGGGGCAGGGGCATGCGTGCTGTGTGCGGAAGGCAGCGCATCCTTGCCACGGGGGTGCGATCGCAGATTCTTCGCGGCTCTCGATTCATGACGCCGGCTGCTGTAACCACGATTGCTGCCGCGCGGTGACGACGGCCCACTGGGCGCACCCGCAGCCGCGAACGGCAACGCTCTGCCGGGAAGTGATTAGCCGCGTTCTGGAACTTCGGAAGAACCCTCCGGCCAGAGAAAGTTTCGCGCTGCAATCGACCCGCGGTCCTCCCTATTGCTCCCTCGCCTGAACGATCACACAAAATTGTCCGCACTCGTAGCTACACGTGTGGGACCGGGTCGCGCTTGTCCTGAGCAGGGCCGAAGAAACCCGGTCGCTGGGCGAAGCCCGGCTGAACTTGGCCGCTGACGCAACCCTAACTCGTCGGAGACTTTATGCGCCCAATCCGCATCTCGCTGTCGTTGGCACTCCTTATCTTTTTCCCCTGCCTCGCCGCTTTCGCCACGATTTTCGGTTCCGTTCGCGGCATCGTTCACGATCCTCAGCACCACCCCATTCAAGGCGCCATGGTCATGCTGAAGGCGCAAAACTCGGACTGGGTGCAGTCTCAAGACTCCAACAACCGTGGAGAATTTGACTTCCGTTCCGTGCCCATCGGGAATTACACGGTCACAGTCTCGTCGAAGGGCTTTCAGCAAACCCAACAGATCGTGATTGTTCAGTCCGACACCAGTCCCGTTCTCCATTTCCAACTCACAATCGAAGGCGCGAAAGAAAGTGTCAGCGTCAGCGAAATTCCCGTCGAAGCCACCACCCAAAGTATCACTCCGACCGTCACGCTCAACCGCATCGACATCCAGGAGACTCCGGGAGCCGACCGCACTAATGGCATGCAAATGATCACCGACTACGTCCCCGGCGCCTACGTCGTGCACGACATGCTCCACATGCGCGGAGGCCATCAGGTCGAGTGGCTCATCGACGGCGTCCCCATCCCCAACACCAACATCGCCAACAATCTCGGACCTCAGATCGATCCCAAAGACATCGACTATCTCGAAGTCCAGCGCGGCAGCTACGACGCCGACTACGGCGACCGCACTTACGGCGTCTTCAACGTCGTGCCACGCACCGGCTTCGAGCGCGATCGGGAGTGCGATTTCGTCATTACCGCCGGCAATTTCTACCAGACCAACGACCAGATCAGTTGCGGAGACCACACCGCCCGCTCCGCTTATTACGCCAGCCTCAACGGCAACCGCAGCCAGTACGGCCTGCAGACGCCCATTCCGCAGACCGTCAACGATGCCGCCAACGGCTTCGGCGGATTCACTTCCCTCATCTTCAATCCCGATCCCAAGAACCAGTTCCGCATCGTAGGCTCTCTCCGCCGCGACTACTATCAGATTCCCATCGACCCCGATCCCAACTCCATCACCAACGCCTACTACCCCAGTTCCGGTCTGCATGACGCCGAGGTCGAGCCCGATGGCTATGCGACTTTCTCCTGGGTTCACACCTTCGACCCCAACACGCTGGTCACCGTCTCGCCGTTTTATCACTACAACGGAGCCGACTATCACGGGGGACCGAACGACTACCCGGTGATCTCCACCGTAACCCAGACCGCCCAATATGGAGGAGGGCAGGTAGCGCTGAATGCCAATGTCAAGCGCAATGATATTCAGGCTGGCGTCTATGGATTCACCCAACACCAGTACAACTACTTTTTCAACGATTACACCGACGGCACCACAAATGTTCCGCCGTCGTCGATCGGCGTGAACGGCGGTGTCGCCGCCTTCTTCATCAACGACAAATTCAAAGTCACACCCTGGCTCACCCTCATTGCAGGCCTTCGCGAAACGGCACTCAGCTCCACCATCTCCGAAAACGCCACCGATCCTCGTCTTGGCGCCGCAATCCGGATTCCGCGGCTCAATTGGGTCTTCCGCGGCTTTTACGGCTACTTCTATCAGGCTCCGCCGCTTTCGACGCCAACCACTCAGCTGCAAACTCTGGCCGCCGGTCAGAGCTTTGCCTTCGCTCCGCTACATGGTGAACGCGACATCGAGTGGCAATTCGGCGTGACGATCCCCGTCCGCGGATGGACCCTCGATGCCGACAACTTTGAAACCCGCGCCCACAATTGGCTCGATCACAACAACATTGGCGAGTCGAATATCTTCTGGCCCATCACCTGGTCCTATGCGCAGATTCAAGGCTGGGAAGTCACACTGCGCTCGCCCAACGTTTTGCATCACGGCCAGTTCCATCTCGCCTACTCGAACCAGATCGCCCAGGCAACGTCGCCCATCACCGGCGGTCTAGTCTGCCCCCAGCCGATCACTCCGTCCTGTGGCCTCGATATCCCCTACGGACTTTCTCCCGTGGACCACGATCAGCGCAATACGCTGAACGTTGGTTTCAACGGCAGCCTGCCGGGGCATGCCTATGCCTCCACCAACGTGTATTACGGATCAGGGCAACTATCTGCCCAGCCACAGCGCTGTGGATCTTTCGCTGGGCAAGACTTTCGCCGAGAACTTCACGGTTTCCGCGACAGCGGTCAATGTCGCGAACCGCCGCGTGCAGCTCGACAACAGTCTGACATTCGGTGGATTCCACTGGGACGAACCGCGTCAAATTTATGTGGAATTGCGCTATCGTTTTCGTTATTGATGTTTTTTGGGAGGCAAGGTCGGGGGAGCGATTCGCGTTTCCGACGTGGTCAGAGTGGGCGGGCGAGGGCGTCCGCCCCTCCACGAGTAGAAAATCGCACACGGGCGGTGCTCTTCCCAAGACTTCGATGAGACTAGTTCTGGTACAACTGAACCGGAGACTCTAAGTGCCACACGCAACTCTTGCCAGACTTACTTTGCCGTTGATTCTGCTGTGCGCGATTTTTTCTTTGTCGTGCAGTAAGCACACGGCTTCATCGTTGAAGCGTTATCCGTTTAGGGGGCGCATCGTCACGCTCGACAAGGCGAACCAGTCTGCCATTATTGACGGCGATGCTATCCCTGGGTTCATGGACGCGATGGCCATGGATTACAAGATCAAACTCGCGGCTGACTTCGGGCAGCTTGCCGCCGGGGATTCGATTTCTGCTGAGGTGGTGGTCGCGGCGAAGGATAAAGACTCGGCTCCCGACTATTGGCTCGAGAACGTCAAGGTCACGGGGCACGCGAGACCGCCCGCGAGTAAGGGCAACGACAAGGGTGACGCTAAGCCCACCGCGGAGCTGCACGTTCCCGCTGCCGGCGACGAGGTTCCCGACTTTCAGTTCACCAACCAAAATGCGAAGCGGATTTCGCTGAAGCAATATCGCGGGCAGGTTTTGTTCGTCACGTTTATTTACACGCGCTGTCCTTTTCCTGATTATTGTCCGCGCGTCGGGGCGCAGTTCGCGAAGCTGCACCAACAGTTGGCTACCGATACCGCGCTCGCGAGGAAGACTCATCTGTTGTGCATCAGCTTTGATCCGGGGCATGACACGCCTAAAGTTCTGCGCGACTATGGCTTTTCGCTGGTGCACAGCCGGGACACCGCGCTCTTCGAGCGCTGGGAATTCGCCGTGCCGGGCGTGGCTGAGCTGCCGGAGGTCGCCGACTATTTTGCGCTTACCTACAAACCTGAAAACGGCTTGATTACGCACTCGCTCAGCACTGCGGTCATTGGGCCTGATGGGAAAATTGTCAGCTGGTATCACGGCAGCGAGTGGCAGGTTTCGGAGTTGGTGAAGGACGCGGAGGGGGCCCTACGTGGGCAGGGTTAGCGCGCATTTTACGGGATGGGCCCGCGACCACTGGGGCTAAAGCCCGCGCTCTTCTGGGGGGACTTTACGCGGCGCTGAAGCGCCGCTCTTCCACGCTGCTTCACGGGTTCGTGAGTTGCTCAACAACATCGCTTAGGCGCGGCCGCGGATTTTGGCGTACCACCAGCGGACGCCGACGAAGAGGAATCGCCAGTCGTGGAAGAATTCGGGCTCTTTGCCTTCGAAGGCGTGGCCGATGAATTGGAATATCCATCCCAGCAGGAAAAGCGCGAGAGCGTAGGGCCACAGGCGATGTACGAAAATGCTGGCTACGAAGATGCCGACTGAGAGAAGGATCAGCGGGATACCCAGCGTGTGGCAGGCACGGTTCACCGGATGCTGATGGCTGGTGGAGTATTGTGCGACCCACTGCTCGCTGGTGCGGTTGCCTAGCATGCGGAGGGATGATACTACGGAGAGAACTTCTCTTGCCACGGATTCGCGCGGGTAGCTGATCAGTTTGAAAGCTTGCGCTTCAGCAATAAGGCTCCCTTAATCAAATAGAAGTAGAAGACCCAATTGGTGGCCGCAGATAAGACATAAAATACATACTCATTTTCTCTCATCCACATGCCTACCCACAGCCCCACCGCAATACCAGGAATATTGGCAAGCATCAAGCGTATTCCGGGCGTTGAGTGCCAGCCATAAGCGTGGGCCGCGGCTGCCATTGAACCTGTCAATGCAACGACGATCAATAAGGCAATCAGATGCACCTTCACGTGGATCCCGCTTTCTGGGGCTCAATCATCCCACCGATTCTTCAAAACTTCAAAAGTGTGCCAGCGCAGGTCGAGTTGCGCTCGACTGGACGGGCAAGAGTGCCCGTCCCCACATAACCAGGAATTGCCCTCCTCGCCCTCCCCTAAGTTGAGGCCGCCGCTTGCCGCGTGGTAGCATCCTACGTTTTGGCGGGTGATGTTGGATGGCCATGTTGCTGTCTTCGTCTTCTTCATGTGTCTGGGCCTTTCTTCGCACGCCTGCTGAAGGAGCCTACTCGTGAAAATCTATTCTGGGGAAAACATTCGTAATGTAGCGCTGGTGGGGCACGGGCATGCGGGGAAGACGACGCTCGCGTCGGCGATGCTTTTTACCGCGGGAGCCGCGCCGCGGCTGGGGCGGGTGGACGACGGGTCAGCGGTCACGGATTACGACGACGAAGAGATCGCGCGGAAGATGTCGATCTCGGTGGGCGCGGCGGTGGTGGAGTGGGGCAAAGCGAAAATTAATATTCTCGACACGCCCGGCTTCAACATGTTTGTCCACGAGGCCAAGATGGTGCTGCCGGTGGTGGACGCGGCTATCGTGGTGGTCGACGGCGTGGCGGGCGTCGAGGTGGTGACGCAGCGGGTTTGGAATTATTGCGAGGAGTACAAAACGCCGCGGCTGATCGTGGTGAACCGCATGGACCGCGATCGCGCGAACGCCGAGCGGGTGCTGGAGTCGCTGATCAATGCGTTCGGGCGGAATGTGATTCCGATTGAGCTGCCGATCGGAAGCGAGAAAAGTTTGAGTGGCGTGGTCGACCTGGTTCGCATGAAGGCTTACACGTATGAGCTGGGCGGAAACGGCAAAGGGAAAGAAACGGAGATTCCGCCGAACATGCGGGCGCAGGTGCAGGAATCGCATGAGCAACTGGTGGAGCTGGTGGCTGAAGGTGACGACAAGTTAATGGAGAAGTTTTTCGAGGCGGGGACGCTCGGCGAGGAGGATCTGATTCCGGCGCTGCACAACGCGATTCGTGAGGACAAACTTTTCCCGGTGATCTTCAGCTCAGGATTGGGCAACGTGGGCGCGGACCGGGTGATGGATTTCATCATCGACTACACTCCGGCGCCGTCGGAGCATGAGTGGGTGCAGGGAGAGGCTCCGGCTTCGGGGAACGGGGATGTGCCGAAGCGGCATGAAGCGGATACGGAACCGGTTTCGCTGTATGTGTTCAAGACGGTTTCGGATGCGTTTTCGGGAAGAATTTCTTATTTCAAAGTTTTTTCGGGTGTGGTGAAGAACGAATCTGCGATGCAGAACTTCCGCACCGGAACGCTGGAAAAGCTCTCGCACATTTCGACCATGCAAGGGAAAACTGCCCTGCCGGTGGCGGAACTGCACGCCGGAGATATCGGCGCGGTCGCGAAATTGAAGGACACGCTTACGGGCGACACGATGGGAGATAAGTCTGCTCCGATTCAGTATCCGCGGGTGAAGCTGCCGGAGCCGGCGATTACGTTTGCGATTGAGCCCAAGAGCCGGGCGGATGAAGACAAGCTGGGGCCGGGGATCCACAAGCTGATGGAGGAGGATGCGATGCTGCGGTTTTTTCGCGATCCGCAGACCAAGGAATTTTTGATTGCTGGGACTGGACAGCAGCACATTGAAGTGACGGTCGCGAAACTGAAGAAGCGCTACCACACGGAAGTGAATTTGAAGGCGCCGAAGGTACCGTATCGCGAGACTATTCGCGGCAAGGCCGACGTGCAGGGACGGCATAAGAAACAGACGGGCGGGCACGGGCAATACGGCGATTGCAAAATCAGGATGGAGCCGCTGCCTCGCGGAGGAGATTTCGAATTTGTGAACGACATTTTCGGCGGCGCGATTCCGAAGAATTTTATTCCACCGGTGGAAAAAGGAATTCGGGATGCGGCGGCGCGGGGATACCTGGCGGGGTTTCCGGTTGTGGATTTTCGCGTGACGTTGTATGACGGGTCGTATCACGACGTGGATTCGAACGATCTTTCATTCCAGATGGCGGGGCGCATCGCGTTCAAGAAGGCCATGGAAGTTGCCAAGCCCACGCTGCTCGAGCCGGTGATGGTGGTGGAGATCACGGCTCCGGACGAATTTGCGGGATCGATCATGGGAGACCTGAACAGCCGGCGCGGGCGCATCCAGGGCATGGACAACAAGGGCGGCAACACGATTGTGAAGGCCGAGGTGCCCATGGCTGAGATGCTGACTTACGGCGTGGATTTGACATCAATGACGCAAGGGCGCGGTAGCTTCAACATGGAGATGCATCACTACGACGCGGTGCCGGGGCAGTTGCAGGAAAAAATTATTGAGAAGGCCAAGGCGGAGCGGGGCGAGGTGAAGGAAGAGGAAGAGTAGGGAGTCGCGAGTACCGAGTTTGCGAGTGGGCGGCCTTTTTGGGCCACCTTTTCCAAGCTTATTTTCGGACCGCGATATCGGTGAGACCGAAATCTGTTCCCTTGGCCAGCAGCGGCTCACCAGTGGCTTTGGCCAGGGCGTAGGAGAGGCAGTCACCGAAATTGAGGGCGGCGGGGTGGCGGCCTTGGCCGTACTTGCGCCAGGCGGAGCGGGCGAGGTTGGCCTGTTCGGCGTCTACGGGTACGATTTGAAGATTCGCGCGGAGCACGAAGAGATCGAACTCGCGTCCAGCGGATTCACCGCGACGGGCTTCGAGAACGATTCCGGCTTCGAGCACGGTGGCGGCGGAGACGAGGCGGGTTTCGGCGGCGATGATGTCGGCGAGGAAGCTCTGACGTTCTGGTTCGTTGAGAAAAATGGCGACGAGGGCAGAGGTATCAATAATCATGGTCCGTTCGGTCTCTGTCCGTTCTTCGGGCTGCCTCGGGCATCAATTTGGAAGCCCGTCATCGTCGTAGCCGAGGATCTCGTCCTCTGGCCGTGGATCAAGGATGGGCATCGCGTCCACGTGGCGAAGAATGTCATCCAGCTGGCTGGTCAGGACTTGGGTGCGGCGCTGGTTCTTGAGCCGGTCCAGACGTTCTTGCAAGGCAGTCAGGATGGCCCCGGTCAGGGATTCGCCGGTCTTGGCCGCGATCTCCCGAGCCAGGCGTTCTGCTTCCATACTTTTGATACTAATGGCCATACAGCCCCTAGTATACCATAGTGGACTAAGTTATAGAATTATTCAAAGACGAGGTTTGTGATGAAAGCGATTCTGATTATTGCCGGTTTTGTTTTAAGTTTTCTTTTCGCGCTAGCGACGCTGGCGAATGCCGCTGCCGAGCCGCAGGTGTTTTCTACCTCTGCTGGGCCGGTGAAGATTACACCTCTTTATCACGCGAGCACGCTGATTGAGGCGGGAGGAAAGACTATTTATTTGGATCCCGCCAAGCCTGCGAAACTTTCGGGGCTTCCGAAAGCTGATCTTATTCTGATTACTGACATTCACGGCGACCACATGGATCCGGCTTCGATCAAAGACGTCAGCAAGGCGGACACGGAGATTCTAGCGGCGCCGGCGGTGGTGGCGACGGTTACAAGCGCCAAGCCTATTGCCAACGGAGAAACGAAAAGCTGGCAGGGATGGACGATTGAGGCGATTCCGGCGTACAACCTGAAACGCGGGCCTGAGCCGGGAAAGCTTTTTCACGACAAGGGACGCGGCAATGGCTACGTTCTTACTTACGGCGGCAAGAGGTTTTACTTTTCGGGCGACACCGAGGGCGTGCCGGAGATGCGGGCGCTGAAGAATATTGACGTGGCGTTTGTTTGCATGAATCTGCCTTACACGATGCCTCCGGATGAGGCTGCTGAGGCGGTGAAGGCGTTTCATCCGAAGATTGTGATTCCGTATCACTATCGGGGGTCCGATCTCGCGGTGTTTCAAAAGGGATTGGAAGGGACGGGGATTGAGGTGCGGTTGCTGGAGTGGTATCCGAAGTAGGTGTTAATAGCGCCCGCGCTCCTGGATGAGCAAATCGACGCTTGGCAAAATGCAGTTGCCGAAAATCTCCTTGCGGCGGGCTCCGAAGTCGGCGTACTTAATAGCGGGACGGGGTGCTGCTTTCGATCTTGACGTCGCCCCTTTTGCGTTTGGTCTTTTGCCTCTTGGAGTTCTTTGTCATCATCTTTGTCCTACTACTCCACCGATTATGGCTGGGCTAACCACAAAGCCGGGCTTCGCCCAGGGCGGCTGTCGCTACGTGGTCCGTGGTAATATCCGGCCAGTGGCCACTGCGCGAAACAATCTTAACTTGGGTTCCAACCGCGACGATTCCAACCGCGACCGTTTGGTGTCTGCGGCGGCGGTGGAGGACGATTCTTCGTTTGAGTTGAAGCTGCGGCCGCAGCGGCTTAGCGAGTTCATCGGGCAGGGAAAGGTCAAAGAGAATCTGGCGGTTGCGATTGAGGCGGCGCGGTCGCGCGGCGAGGCCATGGACCACGTGCTGCTCTACGGGCCTCCAGGGCTGGGCAAGACGACGCTGGCTAATATTATTGCCAACGAACTGGGCGTGCATTTTCAGCCGACGGCCGCGCCGCTGCTGCAGATCAAAGGTGACCTGACGGCGATCGTCACCAATCTTCAGGACAAGCAGGTGTTGTTCATCGACGAGATTCACCGGCTGCAGCCGGTGCTCGAAGAGCTGCTTTACTCGGCGCTCGAAGATTACAAGCTGGACATCATCATCGGGCAGGGGCCTTCGGCGCGCACGCACACGCTGGAGGTGAAGCCGTTTACGTTTATTGGTGCGACTACGCGGGCGGGGCTGATTTCCGGGCCGCTGCGGGCGCGGTTTGGGATTGTGCTGCGGCTGGAGTTTTACACTCCGCAGGATTTGCGGGTGATCGTCGAGCGCTCGGCGGAGATCCTGGGCGTCGAGATCGATGATGCCGGCGCGATCGAGATCGCGAACCGGTCGCGGGGCACACCGCGGATTGCCAACCGGCTGCTGCGCCGGGTGCGCGACTATGCGCAAGTGCGCGGCGCGGGCAAGATTGACGAACCCACGGCGCAGGCGGCGCTGCGCATGCTGGAAGTGGATCAGTATGGATTCGACGAAGTCGACCGGAGGCTGTTGCTGACCATCATCGAGAAATATCAGGGTGGACCTGTGGGCTTGAATACGCTGGCTGCGGTATTGGCCGAAGAGGCGGACGCGATTGAAGAGATCTACGAACCGTTCCTGATGCAGATTGGATTCCTCAACCGAACTCCGAGGGGACGCGTGGCTACGCAGCTGGCGTACGACCATTTCGGTATCACGCCGAGTCGAAGGCAGAGTTCACTATTTTAGTGAGAGCTGTTCTTGCTGAATCCAGCGCCTATCCGGTAGAATCTAATGGTTCAGATCAAGATTGGAATCCCTATGAAACCAGCTATTCATCCTGCTTACAACGAAGTGCGCGTGCATTGCGCGTGCGGCAACACGTTTAATACGCGGTCCACCCACAGGGGCGATATTGGCGTGGAAATTTGTTCGGCGTGCCATCCCTTTTTCACGGGCAAGCAGAAGCTCATGGATACCGCCGGCCGCGTGGAACGCTTCCGCCGCAAGTATGCCAAGAAAGAGACTCCCGCAGCCCCGGCTCCCGCAAAGAGCTAGTCTTTGCCACGGATTACACGGGTATGCCTAAGAACTTTAGCCCTCGCTCCGGCGGGGGCTTTGTTTTGCCGGGCGAGGTAGACGGGCCCAAGTAGAATAGAACTGTGAAGAAGTTCTGGGACAACTCGAACGGCACGTGCGGGGCGGGCGCGCCCTCCGACTCCGCTCAGAACGCTCCGGTCCGACGGGCCGCGCCGGTGCGGCCGGTTCCCTTGAGTCTTCCGATCGGTGGCATTCATATCGGCCCCGCTACAGTTCTCGCGCCAATGGCCGGAGTCACGGACACCGTTTTCCGCCGCTTTATCCGCAACCTGGGCGGATGCGGGCTGATCATGACGGAGTTCACCTCAGCCGACGGGGTGCTCCGCAAGAAGGACCAGAAGGCCAAACGGTATTTGCATTTCTATGAAGACGAGCATCCTATCTCGGCGCAGCTTTTCGGCAGCGATCCCGGCGTGATGGCCGAAGCTGCGCGCATGGTTGAAGGCCTGGGCTTCGATCTGGTGGATTTGAATCTGGGCTGTCCTGCGAAGAAAGTCGTGAAGTGCAACGGAGGGTCGGGCCTGCTGCGCGATCTGCCGGCGATCGGCAAGATTTTTGAGGCGGTGCGCGCGGCGGTGACGATTCCCTTCACCGTAAAATTCCGCGCGGGATGGAGTGACGAAGAAATCGTGTGCGTGGAACTGGCGCGCATGGCGGAATCGTGCGGCCTGGCCGCAGTCGCGCTGCACGCCCGCACGCGCGAGATGGGCTACAGCGGTAATGCCCGCTGGGAGTGGATCGCGGCGGTGAAGGATGCGGTGAAGATTCCGGTGATCGGGAACGGCGACATTCGTTCGCCGGAGGACGCCTGCGCCATGGTCACGCAAACCGGCTGTGACGCAGTGATGATCGGCCGCACCGCGCCTTCGAATCCGTGGATCTTCCGGCAGATTCAGCAGTATTGTGCCGCGATAACGAGTGTGGCTGTCCCCACATTGCCATTGCCGGAAACCTCAGCAGGTCGCAAGCTCTACGACCAGCCCTCTGAGGCCGACCGCTACCAGATGATTCGAACTTATTTCCAGATGCTGATCGAGGAGGAACTGCCCGACGCGGTCGGCAAGATGAAGCAGTTCGCGTCCTGGTTCACTCACGGCGTCCCCGGCGGAGCGGGGCTGCGCAAGGCTATCTATGAATCGAAGAGCGCGGTGGAGATTCTGGCAAGAGTAGAGGAATTTTTCGAAGCTAGATTGTACGGCGCGCACGCTGCTGCCTGCGAAACCGCTGTCGCGAATTCCTAGCGTCTAACACACAAACGCAGCTGCCGAACGCAAAAGCCTCCTGCCGCGTCGCCAGCGTTGGAATATAATCGTGCCCACCTATGGCGCTCGCCTCTGGCACGAAGCTCGGCCCCTACGAAATTCTATCGCCCCTGGGCGCCGGTGGTATGGGCGAGGTCTACCGCGCCCGCGATGCCCGCCTCAACCGCGACGTTGCCATCAAGATTCTTCCGGCGTCCTTCTCCGCCGACGCTGAACGGCTGCAGCGTTTCGCGCTGGAATGCCGAGCGGCGGCGGCGCTCAACCACCCAAACATTCTTTCGATTTTCGATATTGGGGAAGACCGCGGCGCGCCCTACGTGGTCTCCGAACTGCTGGAAGGGGAGACGTTGCGTGACCGGCTGCGGGTCGGTCCCGTATCTTCCCGCAAGGCCATTGATTATGCGCGGCAAATTGCGAGCGGCCTGGCCGCCGCTCATGAGAAAGGCATTGTTCATCGCGATCTGAAGCCGGAAAACCTGTTCATCACCAACGACGGCCGCGCAAAAATTCTCGATTTCGGGCTCGCCAAGCTTACGCGTCCCGAGGCCGATGCCTCCGGCGACGCCCCCACGCAGCAAGTCGCCACCGACGCCGGAACCGTGATGGGCACGGTCGGCTACATGGCGCCCGAGCAGGTGCGCGGCAAAGCGGCCGATGCGAGGGCCGATATTTTCGCCTTCGGCGCAATCCTCTACGAGATGCTTTCGGGCAAGCGCGCTTTTCATGGCGACTCTGCGGTGGATACCATGAGCGCCATCCTCAAAGAGGATCCGCCCGATCTCGCGGAGACTAACCGCAACGTCTCACCCGCGCTGGAACGTGTGGTGCGGCATTGTCTCGAAAAAAATCCTGCCGAGCGTTTTCAATCGGCGCGCGACGTGGCCTTCAACCTGGAAGCTCTCACGGACGTTTCTTCATCGAGCCGTGGCGGCGTGCGCGCTCTGCAGATGGGAGATGAGCCCGCCACTCGTCGCTGGCTGATGCCGCTGCTTGGTGGAGTGCTGCTGGTCGCGTCCTGGGCGGGAGTCTACCGGTTCGCTCATCGCGGCGCGGCCGCGAATCCCACTTTCCACGAAATCACCTTCCGCAACGGCACCATATGGGACGCGCGATTTGCCCCCGACGGGCAGACCATCATCTATGGCGCCACGTGGGAAGGCCAGCCCCAGGAAATTTTCTCCACGCGCTTCGATAGTTCCGATTCCCGCTCCGTTGGCCTGCCGACGGCGCAGATTCTTTCCATTTCTTCGAAGGGCGAGATGGCGATCTGCCTGCACCCTGCGGTCTATGCGCACTTCACGCAGTCGGGAACGCTGGCCCGGGTTGCGCTCGCGGGAGGCGCTCCGCGCGAGGTCCTCGATAACGTCATGTGGGCGGACTGGGCGGCAGACGGCCAATCGCTGGCCATAATTCGTCCCGGTTCTCCTGCGCTCACCCATCTGGAATATCCCATCGGCAATGTGATTTATGAGCCGCAAGGCTGGGTTAGCCACGTGCGTTTCTCCCCCAGTGGAGAATTTCTTGCCGTCGCCGATCATGTCCGCGGTGGCGATGACGGCCGCGTCGTGATCATCGACGCACACGGCAATCGCAAAGCCAGTTCGTCTTATTACTCCAGCGTTGAAGGCCTGGCTTGGAGTCCCAATGGGAAGGAAGTCTGGTTCTCCGCCGTGCCCGGCGGGTCGGCGCGCTCTATCTATGCGCTGGATTTCTCCGGCAAGGAACGGCTCATCTATCGCTCGCCCGGCGGTTTGACGATTCACGACATCAGCCGCACCGGACTACTGCTGCTCACCGCAGACAAAGTTCGTGTTGGCCTTTTCGCGCTTCCTCCAGGAGAGACTCATGAACGCAGCCTCTCCTGGTTTGACTGGTCTTTGCTGACTGACATGTCTCCCGATGGCAAGACCATTGTTTTCTCCGAGACCGGAGAAGCTGTGGGAACGAACTACAGCATTTTTCTCCGCCACACGGATGGCTCGGCTCCCGTGCGCCTGGGTGACGGCGACTTTGGCAAGCTTTCTCCCGACGGGAAATGGGTGCTCGTGGAAGACGGCGCTCCCGCCAAGCTGGTGCTTCTGCCGACCGGCGTGGGCGAGCCGCGTCAGCTCACCGACGACAAGATTCCCCATTTCAATTCCGGCTGGCTGCCCGACGGCAAGTCGATCATCTTTACCAGTGCCGAGGCCGGGGGGCACCGCACCTATGGGATGGATGTGAACGCTCAAGGCGGCGAGCCCCGGCCCCTGACTCCCGAGGGCACAACGGGTAGCCTGGTCACGCCCGATGGCAAATTCCTTCTTGCAGGTGACGCCAACCATCAGCGCTGGCTCTATCCGATCACGGGCGGTAATCCGCAAAAGCTAAACCTCGCATTGAGCCCGGAAGAAGGCATCTTCAGTTTCTTCGGCGACGGCAAGAGCGTGCTGGTGCGCGGGCGCGGTCTCCCCGTCAAGGTCTTTCGCGTCGACCTGGCCACCGGCAGCCGCCAGCTGTTTCGGGAAATTGTTCCCGCTGATCCAGCTGGCGCGCAAAGCGTCCCCGGCCTCAGGTTCAGTGCCGACGGAAAATCGTATGTCTACTCCCTCGGCAGGTGGTTGTCGGATTTGTATGTGGTGGATGGGTTGAAGTAAATCGAGTAGTAGATCTTCGGGTTTCGATTGCGTCGCGAACGGGAAAGCTACACTCCACGCGCCACCATCTTCCCCAGCGCATCTTTCTCCACGTACGCCCACGGCGTCTTCGGATCGTGCGTGAAGACGGTCAGCCATTTCTCCGGAATTGACTTCGCATAGTAGTGCTTCTTGCTCGCGATGGTTTGCAGCGGGTAGAGATCGAAGCTCATTCCCCAGGTGAGGTCGATGTGCGCCGTGGTGGGGATGAGATCAGAGATGTAACAAGCCCCTTGACCGCCGCTTTGCACGATCATGGCCTGCATGCACGCCGTGTGCCCGGGGAAAGTCTGTACTGAAATTCCCGGGACGATTTCTTCGCCGCCTTTGAGCAGTGTCATCTGGCCGCTTGCCACCAGCGGGTCGTAATTATCGGAGATGTAGCTGATAGAGTCGCGCTCGCTGGGCTTCCGCGCGTATTGCCATTCGCCTTCGGGTGCGTAATATTTTGCGCGCGGGAACGTGGGGACGATCTCGCCATCTTTGTCGCGGATCGTATTCCAGCCGCAGTGGTCGAAGTGAAGATGGGTGTTGATGACGATGTCGATGTCTTCGGGAGCGACTCCGCCGGCGGCTAGATTCGCCAGCAACTGCGCGGGCTGCCCATAGAACTTGATCATGCGGTCCGACAGCTTGTTGCCCATGCCGGTCTCGACCAGGATGGTCTGCTTGCCGGTGCGGATGAGTAGCGAGTTGAGTCCGGTGATGACGCAGTTCTTGTCGTCGACGGCAAAATCGGTGCCGTAGGCGGCTGTTACCTTGCGCGACCACATCACTTTGGGGACAACGCCGAAAAGCGCTCCGCCGTCGAGCGGATAAGTTCCGTCGGAAAAGATAGTGAGTTCGAAGTCGCCTAGTGTAAGCCGGTGCATACGTCCAGTGTGCCACAGCGATGCTTAACCCCGAGGCTTTGGCCGAATTTTCACGTCGCTTCACGGATTTGTTTCGTGTGTTACCTGACTTATCTCTGAGAACCTACGCGTGGCCGGTTCGTTTTAGCTTGTGCGTTCTTGAGGAGTGCCGGACAATCGAATAACACATGAAGCGACCAGCCGGCGTGACTGTCATCGCGAGCTTTTGCATACTTGCGGGAGCTTATCTTCTGGCGGTCGCGGCTGTGATTTTGATTGCACCTGGCAGGATCTCGACCATGACCGGGGCTCCGCTCATGTACGGGCTTGAATTGGCTGGGCCCTATATGACTCTGCTGGTAGGCGCGGGTTGGGTGCTGGTTGGGTGGGGAATGTTTCGCCTGCACAACTGGGCGCGCTGGGCGGCGATGATTGCGAGCATCCTGGGAATCGCCCTCACCATCCCAAAGGTTTCAGCTGCCGCGGATTTCCGGCAGATGATCGTTGCTGGAGGGCTGAACATCACGGTGCGTGCCGCGGTGGTGTGGTATCTGCTGCAGTCCCCGGCGGTTTTCGAAAGCTTCACAAAAAAGTAGATACCTTGGCCGCGGATCTCGCGGATTTTTTCTCTGCTATTGGATTATCCGTGAAATCCGTGGCCTATTTTGTTTTGGTTTTGGCTGGTTCCTTTTCGCCGACTCGCTTGCTTACTTCGAATTTCAATTTGCCGAGCTTCTTGTCGGCGTCGACTACGATGTGGTCGCCGTGGAGGACTTCGCCGTCCAGAATCTTCAGGGCGAGCGGGTCCTGCACGAGCTTTTGAATGGCGCGCTTCAGCGGACGCGCGCCGAAGTTCGGATCGTAGCCCTGGGTGAAGAGCAGGTCTTTGGCGGCGTCGGTGAGCTCGATGGAAATCTTGCGATCGGCGAGCAGGCGGCGCACGTCTTCGAGTCGCAGATCGATGATCTTGACCAGTTGGTCTTTGCCGAGTGGACGGAACACGATGATGTCGTCGACGCGGTTAAGGAACTCGGGCCGAAAATGCGTGTGCAGCGTGTTCATCACCTGCTGCGAAGCTTGCTCGAAATCCTGCTCGGAGCGCAGGCTTTCCGACTGCAGGAATGACGAGCCAAGATTCGACGTCATGATGATGATCGTATTCTTGAAATCAACCACCCGGCCTTTGCCATCGGTGAGGCGGCCATCGTCCATGATCTGGAGCAGGACGTTGAAGACGTCAGGGTGCGCTTTTTCTATTTCGTCGAACAGCACGACAGCATATGGACGGCGGCGGACCTGCTCAGTGAGCTGGCCTCCTTCTTCGTAGCCGACGTAGCCCGGAGGCGCGCCGATGAGGCGGGCGACGGAATGCTTCTCCATATATTCGGACATGTCGATGCGCAGCAGGGAGCGCTCGTCGTCGAAAAGAAATTCGGCGAGAGCGCGCGCTAGCTCGGTTTTGCCGACTCCGGTGGGACCGAGAAAAATGAAGGAGCCGATGGGGCGCTTGGGATCGCTGAGTCCGGCGCGGGAACGGCGAATCGCATTGGACACGCGCTCAAGAGCTGCGTCCTGGCCAACCACGCGCAGGCGCAGACGCTCCTCCATGGTGACCAGCTTTTTTACTTCGCCTTCCAGCATTTTCGAGACGGGAATGCCAGTCCATTTGGAGACGATGCGCGCGATGTCTTCTTCGTCAACCTCTTCTTTCAGCATGCGCGGCTTGCCTTTGTCGTCGATCTGAGTGGTGAACTTCGCGAGTTCCTGTTCCGCCTGGCGAATGAGGCTGTAGCGGATCTCGGCGACGCGTTGTAGGTTGCCTTTGCGTTCTTCGGCCTGCTCTTCGGTTTTCAGTTTTTCGATTCTTTCTTTCAGCTCACGCGTGCGGGCGATGAGATCTTTTTCTTTTTTCCAATTCGCCTTGAGCGCGTTGGATTTCTCGCGAATGCCGGCGAGTTCCTTATCAATCACTCCGAGACGCTCTTTTGAGTTCGCGTCGTCCTCTTTTCTCAACGCCTGCTTTTCGATTTCAAGCTGCGTGGCCTTGCGCTCGAGCTGATCGATGTCGGTGGGAAGCGAATCGATCTGAATGCGAATCGATGCGGCGGCTTCGTCGACGAGGTCGATGGCCTTGTCGGGCAGGAAACGGTCGGAAATGTAGCGGTGCGAAAGCGTCGCCGCAGCGACGATGGCGGAGTCTTTAATACGAACCCCGTGATGGACTTCGTATTTCTCTTTAAGGCCACGAAGAATCGAAATGGTGTCTTCGACGTTGGGCTCGCCGACGAAAACGATCTGGAAGCGGCGTTCGAGCGCGGCATCTTTTTCAATATATTTGCGGTATTCGTTGAGCGTGGTAGCGCCGATGGCGCGCAGTTCACCGCGGGCCAGCGCGGGCTTGAGCATGTTGGAGGCGTCGATGGCGCCTTCAGCGGCTCCAGCACCGACCAGCGTGTGCAGTTCGTCGATGAAGAGGATTACCTGGCCTTGTGAGTCTTCGATTTCTTTCAAAACGGCTTTGAGGCGGTCTTCGAACTCTCCGCGAAATTTCGCTCCGGCGAGCATGGCGCCGAGGTCGAGCGCGACCACGCGTTTGTTCTTTAGAACTTCTGGCACGTCCCCGGAAATAATACGCTGGGCAAGGCCTTCGACGATGGCGGTTTTGCCCACGCCGGGTTCGCCGATGAGCACAGGATTATTTTTCGTGCGGCGCGACAAAACCTGTACGACGCGGCGGATTTCTTCGTCGCGCCCGATGACCGGGTCGAGCTTGCCGCGCCGAGCCTGTTCGTTCAAGTCGCGGGCGTAGCGTTCGAGAGCCTGATACTTGGCTTCGGGATTCTGGTCGGTGACTTTCTGCGAGCCACGAATCGACGTTAGAGCTTGTAGAATCGCATCATACGTAGCGCCGTGACGGGCGAGAATCTGCTGCGCGGCGTCGCGCTTGAGGTGCGTGATCGCGAGCAGCAGGTGCTCGGTGGAGACGTACTCGTCCTTGAAATTGGCGGCTTCTTTGAACGCCTGCTCGAGCAACTTGTTGGTTTCGTTCGAAAGCGCGGCCTGGGCTGCGCTGCCGGAAACTTTGGGTAGCTTTTCGATTTCTTTATACAGGTCGCTCAGAACCGCTTGCGGGCCGATGCCAACTTTTTCGAGCACCGGCGGGACGATGCCTTCTTTGTCCTCGAGCAGGGCGGCGAGCAGGTGAAGCGGCAGCAATTCGGGATTGCCGTGCTCTGAGGCGATGTCGTTCGCGCGCTGCACGGCTTCCTGCGCTTTGACGGTGAATTTATCCCAACGGATGGGCATGGGAATTTCTCTACTTTCCTTTGTCATTCTGAGCGAAGCGAACAACATGTGCAACATCGACAGCGCAAGCAATCCTTCGCTTCGTTCCGGATGACAACGCATAAAAAACGGGAGGCGGGCAGTTTGCCGGCCTCCCGCTTAAAGCGAATCGAGCTGCGCTCGATTGGACAGCCGAGGGCGGCTATCCCCATATGAGCGCTGCCATCTTACGCGGCTTTGCTGGGACCTTTGCTCTCGATCGTCTTTTCCGTGCCGGCGCCGATGTTGACTTTGATCTGCTTCGGCTTGGCTTCCGCCTTCTTGGGCAACGCGATCTTCAACACACCCTTGTCGTAGGTGGCCGCAACTTTCTCGGAGTCTACGGTGGTGGGCAGGGTGAAGGTGCGGGTGAAGCTGCCATAGTGGCGCTCCACGCGGCGGTAGTTCTCTTCTTTCTCGTCCTTCTCGATCTTGCGCTCGCCGTGGACGGTGAGCGTGTTGTTCTCCAGGCGAACATCGATGTCTTTTTCGTCGATTCCGGGCACTTCAATCTTCAGAGTGAAGTTGTGCTCGTCTTCATAGACGTCGACGGACGGGGCAAAGCTCGAGGTGGTCAGGGATTCATCCTGGCCCTCGCGGTGGGACTCGCGGAACAAGCGGTTCAGGCGGTCCTGCAGGGTGGAAAACTCGCGGAACGGTTCAAAACGGGTAAGAACGGTCATTGGTAAATCCTCCTCAAAGATTCTGTGTTGATGGCGCGGAAGCACTGATAAGGCTTCGCTACAACTAATCAGATGCTTGATTAGCGCAAAAGAAGCATAAAATATGAGTGTATTATTGTCAACTAATGGATGTGGCTTATTTTCATTATGTTACGTAGGCTATGACGCACTTCAGGTAGGCAGTTTCGGGGACGCTGAGCAGGATTGGGTGGTCTTTGGCCTGGCCTCGAACTTCGATCAGGCGCAGGCTACGGTGGGCGTCGATAGCGGCCGAGGCCAGCATTTCGAGGAAGTTGAAAGAGCTGATGTGGTAGGAGCAGGAGCAGGTGACGAGGATGCCGCCGGGGCGAAGCATCTTGAGGGCGCGCAGGTTGAGTTCTTTGTAGCCGCGAAGGGCGGGGTCGAGGTCGCGCTTGGTTTTGGCGAAGGCTGGCGGGTCCAGCACGATGGTGTCATAGCGGCGGTTGGAGACGGCGTAGTCCTTGACCAGGTCGAAGGCGTTGGCCTCGATCCATTCGATTTCGGGATGTTTACTGTCGCGATTGAGGGCGGCATTCTGGTCAGCGATTTCGAGGGCGGGGCGGGAACTGTCGACGGCCGTGACGGTCGAGCATCGCGGTGCGAAATGCAGGGCGAAACCTCCTTGATAGCAGAAGACGTCAAGGGCGTCGCCGTGGGCGTAGGCGGCGGCTGCGGCGTAGTTTTCACGCTGGTCGAGGAAGGCTCCGGTCTTCTGGCCGGCGAGGGCGTCGTGGTGGAACTGGATGCCGTTCATGGTGACGATGTTTGAGTGCTTCTCGCCTTGCAGCAGTCCGGACTCGCGTGGCGCGAGCGTCTCCAGCTCGCGAACGCGGGGATCGACGCGCTCCACGATGGAGGCGGGATGCAGGCGCTCGGTCAGTTCGGCGATGACAATTCGGCGGACGGGATCGGCGTCCATGGCCTGGGTGAGGATCTGGACCGAAAGAATGTCCTTGTAGCGATCGACGATCAGGCCGGGAAGAAAATCGGCTTCGCTGAAAATGACGCGGTAGGCGTTCGTGTCGCGGACTATCTTTTCGCGATAGGCGAGGGCGGCTGCAATGCGCTCGCGCAGCAAGGCAGGGAAATCCTTCACTGGCTCGTCCGACATCATGCGGATGGCGATCTGAGACGAGCTGGAGTAGAGAGCGGTGCCGAGGGGCTTGCCACGCTGGTCCGTGACGGCGACGAGGGAGCCGGGAGAGACATTGTCGGCGAACACGATGTCGGAGCGGTAGACCCAAACGTGGCCGGCTTTCAGGCGGGATGCGCCGCGGGGAGAAACCTTTATTTTATGGAGAGTTGACTGTGCAGGAGTCGGGGGCATGGAGACATGGTAACGCCTCCCCTGCGGACGCCGGCGCATAAATGTGTCAACGATGGTAACGGTCAATCGCTAGGGCCTGATTAAAACAGTTTGTGCTCGTCCGATCCGCTCCGCTACCTGAATTGCGGTCCTGCGTGTAAAATCCCGGCCATGACGGACGTGGTTCTGCACTTCCGGTTGTTGGCAGCCGCCCTCCCCAGCGAGGAAAAGCGCATTCGCTCGTCTTATATGCCTACCCTAGTGCTGGCCGTTGCGCTCCCGACCGTCGTATTTGTCGTCCTAGGAATCCGACAAGGGGCAACGCCGAAGTTGATCATGGCGTACGGCTTGGTGATGGCCGCATACATAGCGTACTTGGTGGCTTGGTATCCGCGCAGAATGAGGCGGCGGTTGATGAATTACTGGGACACCTATGATCTGGAAATCGGAAGCGATTACCTACTGAGGCGACAGGCAGACATACCGGACCTCCGTCTGCAATTCGATGAGGTCCGAGCGGTCGAGCACTTTCAGGGACGATACTTGCGTGTGATTGGCAAGACTAAGCGTCGCGTCATCGCGATACCAGAGGGTATCGACCGCTTTGATCAAGTGCTGGAGACCGTTTCCTCCCTTCGCCCGGTCCGCGTGCGGACCATCGAGCCGTGGCAAAAGTATCGTGCCTTCATGGCGGCGGGACTACTGCTCTACGTGGTCATGATTTGGGCAACATCACCCGCCGTCGTTATTCCGCTGTCGCTGGTAATGGGTTCAGTCATCGTGTGGGTCTTCTTTTGGATTCGGCGCAATCCGTATTTTTCGATAAGCCAAAAACGAATCGCCTGGATTTACTGGTTGTTCTTCTTAATGTGCATTCTGAAATTATTGGTCGCGGCGGACGGTACTAATCACGCAAACGCACCCGCGATGATAGGGAAGATGCTGGCGTACGTGCTCGCTCTTTCTCCCTGCGCGCTTCTTGCGGTCGGGTGGGTGCGTTGGTGGCGCGTCCCACCTCCTCGGAACTGGCGGAGCTATGCGGTTGCATACGGCTTGGCCACCGCTTCGGTTTCGGCCTTATGCCTATATGGTGTGCTGTCTTACATACAGCTCGCGCACATAGGCCACTCGAATGAACACCGACTGGCGATGGCAGGAGGCTACGTCGGTTGGTCGTTGGCGGTCTTCGCGGTCGTTGCAGCGGTTCTAGGCAATGGGCGTTCTCGTGTGATTGCTTGGCTGGCGGGCGGCTCGCTTGCCGTGGTCTGGAGTATCGCGCTTTTTAGCGCTTAGATTCGGATGGAAAGGACGGTCGTGGGATGCCAGCGAAATATCTCGATGTGCACAAAACACCGACATCTTTCGATTGATCCGTAATCGAGGGCGGCTGTCCTGACATGAGCTGTGGTGGTGGCTGAGCGGGCGAGTCGCCCGCTTCCACATGGGCACTACTGGGACACGCGAGTTAGCTGGCGGCTTGTTCGGTGGGGACTGCGGCCGGCGCTTCCGGTTTTCCGGCGGGGCGGGCTTTCATCTCGATGCGGGCGGCTTCCAGGTCGGCTAATAATAAGTCGAGGACCTCCATGGGGAGTTCCGTGGCCCAGGTTTCGAGATCGGATTCACTCCAGCTGCCGTTCAGGCGGATGGCGCCGGTGATGTCCTCGGGGAAGGCCTGGCGGTAGTTGCCTTCGCGGATGAGGATGTCGCCGAAGAGGCGTCCGGTGTGAATTTCGTAGACACGGCGGCTGGCTTGGCCCTGGAAGTTGGCGAGACAAAGATACACTTCGCCGGTGTCGGCAAAATCGGCGCGATAGTACCAGGCTTGCGGCGCGTCGATTTTAGGATGATGGCGGCGGGGACGCGCTGCGCCGGGCGCCTGGGCTGCGAGTTCGTCAGCCGCATTGAAATAAAGAATGCGCTGGCAGGAATCGCAGACGATGGTCTGCGTGCCGGAGCGGACCTCGTTGTAGGTTTGCGGCCGGAGCTTGACCTGGCAGGCGGTGCATTTCTCATCGCGCACTTCGGAGATGCCCGTGCCGCGAAACTTGGAGACGCGCTCGTAGTGGCGCAGCAGATCGGCCTCGACGCCAGAGCGCATTTTGTCGCGTTTGGCATGCCACTCGGCCAGCAGTTTTTCGTCTTCGGCGGTGCGCTGGCGGGCGTCGGCTTTTTCTTTTTCGATTTCGGCGGTCTCGGCTTTCAGCTCGGCTTGCGCGGCTTTCACTTCCTTGTCGCGGGCATCAGCGTTGAGCATCAGCTCAAGAATCTTGTCTTCGGTGGCCGCGATCTCTTTTTCAGCGAACTGAATCTCGTGTAAGAGCGCCTTGTATTGTTCGTTGGTCTTTACGTCGAGAGACTGGTCGCGATATTTCGAAATCTTGCCGCGGAGCTCGGCGATGGTCGCGTCGTGCTTACGGCGGGCAGCTTCGTCAGCCTTGATGGCGGCCTGGGCTTTTTCGAGCTGAGCTTTCGTGCCAGCCAGCTTCAGCTCGATCACGGCGACGCGTTTGGGGAACTCGGCAATTTCATTCTGCAGGCGTCGGATTTCCTTATCCGCATCTTGCAGTTTCAGCAGGTTTTCGATGTCAGGAAGCATTCGGATACTGGACTTGATTCTAGCACCTGAAAGGCGGGTTGAGGGGCGCGGCGCGAAGGGGGAAAAACCACCACTAACGGCACTGGGGGTAGGCGCCGAAATCCGCGTGATGGGTCAGTTTCGAAGCGGGTCTGCAACCAGGGGCTTGTCGAAGAGCGCCATCTCCTCGGTCGTCGGTGCTTGGAACATTGTGAACCATCGGGACAATGCGTCTCGTTCTATGGGCGGCTTCTCTGTTCCGCGGCGTTGAATCCTGTCGAAGAGGACATCCGCGGGCGCAGAGACATAATGCAGCTCAACGGCAGCGCCAAGAGCTCGCGCTCCGAGCCGCAAGGTATCCCGCTCGTCCCGTCCCCAGGTGCCCCATTCGATGATCACAGTAAGGCCGAGCGCGAGAAGCTCCTGACCAAACTTCCACTGCAGCGCCTCGATCTTGCCGCGTCTTTCTTCATCCCACAGATCCAGTGCAAGAGCATCCATCCACTCATCGGGAGAAAAACGAACGGCGACGAGGCTGCTTTCAAGCGCCTTGGCCAAAGTGGTCTTGCCCGAGCCCGGCAACCCGCACACAATGATCAATCTGCCAGTGCCGGTTCTTCCCATGACTGGATTATCGCCGACCCATAAGCAAATCCAAAGGGCTCATGCGCTTATCGGCTTGGGCGGTGTAAACTCAGTCGTTTGCGTTGCGCTGGGTAAATCCTTGGTCACTTTTCTATCTGGAGCGTGCTTGTGAAACGACTTACTACTTTCAGAATTTCGATGATTGCTCTGCTGTTTCTCTCGCAGTTCTGGGTGGTCAGGGCAGGTGCGCAGTCAGCGGGGCAGCAGGAAACAAAGCCGCTGACGATTGAGCAGATATTTACTCCCGGGGCTATGGGCGGGCGCGGTCCGGAGACCATGGAGTGGAGTCCGGATGGGACGAAGCTTTCTTACGTTCTGCGCGACGAGAAAGGCGAGCAGGGGGAGTTGTGGTATGTGGATGCGGCGACTGGCGAGAAAAAGGTACTGGTAACGGCGGCGAAATTGGCGTCGCTGGCGCCCGATTACGCGAAGGTGAAAGACGAGCGCGAGAAAGAGCGGCTGACGCGGTATCACGTGGCCGCGTATTTGTGGTCGCCGGATTCGAAACACCTGATCTTCGATTCGCAGGGACAGCTCTGGCTCTATGACCTCGGCACGAACACGGCGGTGCAGTTTACTTCGTCCGGCGATGCGAGCGGCGATCCGAAATTTTCGCCCGACGGAAGCCGCTTGGCGTATGTGCGCAAGCACAACCTGTTTGTGCACGGAGTCAACGACAAAGAGGAGAAGCAGCTCACCAAAGATACCGGAGACAGCCTTTTCAACGGCGACATCGACTGGGTCTATACGGAAGAACTGGGAGTACGCAGCAATTACTTCTGGTCGCCCGACGGCAAAGAAATTGTTTTCATGCACATGGATGAGACCAAGGTTCCCACTTATCCCATCACGGACTGGATGCCGACGCATCCGACGGTGGACAACGAAAAGTATCCGAAGGTGGGAGACCCCAATCCGGTGGTGAAGCTGGGCGTGCTGGACGCGGACAAGGGAAAAACGCGCTGGCTCAAGTTGACCGATGACGAAGAGACTTACATTCCGCGGTTTGGCTGGGTGCGCGACGGAGTGATCTGGGCGGAAGTGCTGAACCGCACCGAAGACAAGTTGGACCTGTATTTCGTGGATGTGAAATCGGGCAAGTCGCGAATTGTCTTGACGGAAACCACTCCCGGCGCATGGATCGACTTCGAGCATGTGGAGGTTCGGTTCCTCAAATCCAGCGGGCGATTCCTGTGGCCGAGCTGGCGGGATGGGAACATGCATCTCTACCTTTACAGCTTCGATAAACAGAATCCGCTCGCCGCGGACGCCAAGCTCGAACAGCAGCTTACGCACGGCGATTTCGAAGTGCAGGGAATCGAGGGCGTGGACGAAGCGGCGGGCGTGGTTTTCTTCGCTGCGAATAAAGATGATCCACGGCAGAGGCATATTTTTTCGGTGAAGCTGGACGGATCTGACTTCCACGCACTGACTCACGAGGAGGGATTGCATTCCGGCGAGTTCGCCGAAGACGGCAAACACTATCTTCGCAACTCTGTGGGACTGTTGACGCCCGCGACAACGTCGGTGTGCTCGGTAGGCGGCACGTGCAGTCCGTTGTGGGCGGCGCGAGATACCGTGGCGGAATACGGGTTGCGCTCGCCGAAATTCCTGGAGTTCAAAGCGGAGGATGGAACTTTACTCTACGGGCGGCTGCTGCTTCCTCCCGAGGGAACTACGAACGGCAAGATTCCCCTCATCGACTACATTTATGGCGGACCAGCCGCGCAAGAAGTGCTGAAAGGAGCGTCCGGGTCTGCTGAAAGTCGCATGCTTTTCGACGAAATTCTGGCGCGCAAAGGCTTCGCGGTTTTTTGTGTGGACAACCGCGGCACGCCGGGGCGGGATCGAAAGTTCCAGACCGCGATCCGGCACGAGTTTGGCGCGATCGAACTCAGAGACCAACTCACGGCGCTCGACCAGCTCTACGCGCAATATCCGCAGCTGGATAAAGAGCGCACCGGAATCTGGGGCTGGTCAAACGGCGGCTCGATGACGCTGTATGCCATGACGCATTCCGACCGCTTCCGAGCTGGAGTTGCGGTCGCGCCCGTGACCACTCAACTTAATTACGACACGATTTACACCGAGCGCTACATGGGGCTGCTCAAGGACGATAAGGCGGGTTACGACATGTCCGATGTGACCAAGTCCGCCGACCAGCTGCACGGCGCGCTGCTGCTGGTGCACGGCACCAGCGACGATAACGTGCATTTCCAGAACAGCATCCAGATGATCGATGCGTTGATCCGGGCGAGGAAACAGTTTCGCCTGATGATTTATCCCAACAAGACGCACGGGATCTCGGGCCCCGACGCGCGCGTGCATCTGTTCACCATGATCGAAGACCACTTTGAGCGGGAGCTGAAGTAGGGCGGTTACTTACGCTTGTCGGATTTCCTTGGGGAACTTTCTTTCGAGGA
Source organism: Candidatus Sulfotelmatobacter sp. (assembly GCA_050014115.1). Classification (GTDB taxonomy): domain Bacteria; phylum Acidobacteriota; class Terriglobia; order Terriglobales; family Acidobacteriaceae; genus Sulfotelmatobacter. Next base: position 29,616 of record JBEKDY010000026.1, read on the forward strand.
ACTCTCCCGCGAAGATGACGAGGAAGAAGAACTCTCTTTGGAAGAGCTTTCTTTCGAGGAGCTCTCTTTCGAGGAACTTTCCTTGGCTCCGCCATCCGACTTGGGCTTGTCTTCTTTCTTGGAGTCTTTACTGCTGCCGTCAGACGACGACAACCCGCTGGACTTCTTGGCGTAATCGGTGACGTACCAGCCCGTCCCCTTGAACTGCACGGCGGGCGCGGTAATCGTCTGCTCGACTCGACCGCCGCAGTCGGGGCACTTCTTCACCATCCGGTCAGAATATTTCTGAATTTTCTCGAACGTATGACCGCACTTCTTGCATTTGTATTCGTAAAGGGGCATGAGTGTGAGACGGTTGTGAGGAACAACTCGGTTTCATATTGATTCTAGGGGCGCGGGAGCGCTTGCGTCAATTTTGTGCAAGTCGCCCGCTTACGATTTCTGCACCAGGCGTTTTGGCGCGGTATTGCGCCAGGCGGCTTCGATAGCTTTGCTCAGCGTTTCTTTCCTAGCTGCCTTGAGATGAACGCTGGTGGCGCCGCTGCGTCCCCAGGCGCCCTTCACCGGGATGAACACATCGGGCTCGGCTTTCGAGAAGTAGTGTTGGTCTTCCGGCGAAAGCTTCACCATGCCGCAAGATTTGTCAGGATGACCCAGGGTGGCGAAAATCTTGCCGCCTACGCGGAAGTCGGGATGGTCCATGTGCGCGCGTTCCTCCGCTTCGGGAAGGGCGAGGGCGAGCTTGCGAAAGTCGGTTGCGGTCACGGGGAATTCCAGATTTTCAGATTGCAGACTGCAGATTACGAACCGCTGTCAATATACAAATCTACAATCTACAACCTGAACACTGCAATTCTTCCGCGGTGGTAAACTTCCGGCCATGAGCGATGCCGCTGCGGGTCCGGCGCTGTATCTGGTGGCCACGCCCATCGGCAACCTCGAGGACATCACACTGCGGGCACTGCGGGTGCTGAAAGAAGTGGATGTGATCGCCTGCGAAGATACACGACAGACGCAGAAATTGCTCAACCATTACGCGATCACGACGCGCACCACCAGCTATCACGAGCACAACGAGATGACGCGCGCGGCTGAACTGGTGAAAGAAATGCAGGAGGGCGCGAGCGTCGCACTGGTGACCGACGCGGGCATGCCGGGGATTTCCGATCCCGGCTACCGGCTGATTTCGCTGGCTATCCGGCATCATGTGCCGGTAGTGCCGATTCCGGGAGCGTCGGCGTTTCTGGCAGCGCTGGTGGCGAGTGGTCTGCCCACCGATTCATTTCGCTTCAGCGGATTTCTTCCCGCAAAGCGCGGCGAGCGTCAGGCAGCGCTGGAGGCGATCAAAACGTCGCCGCGCACACAGGTTTTCTACGAAGCTCCGATGTTGTCGAGATTCTGGGAGAAGCCCGGCACGTTGTGATCGCGCGCGAAGTGACCAAGCTCTACGAAGAGTTTTTGCGCGGCCGCGCAGGCGAAGTGCTGGAGACGCTGAAGTCGCGAGATGGGGTGAAAGGCGAGATTACGCTGCTGATCGGGAAGGCGGAAGAAAACGATACTCGTGGAGCGGCGGACGCCTCGTTTGTCCGCCTTTCCATCCGCCGCAGGGTCGAAGAAATCATGGCGGAAGAGAAAGTAGACGAGAAAGCTGCGCTGAAGAAAGTGGCGAAAGAACGAGGAGTTTCGAAGAGCGAAGCGTATCGCGAGTTGCAGAGGAGCAAGTGAATTAAAGTTACTTCCCTGCCAACTCACGCTTCACAATCTCACTGACCATCTTCCCATCTACGCGCATGCCGGCGGCGTTGAATCTTGCCATCGCGTTCTTCATCACAGTGCCCATCTCCTTCATCGTGGGCGAGCCCATTTCGGCGATGGCGGCTTTCACTCCCGTGACCACGTCAGCTTCGCTGGCGGCTTTGGGCAGGTAGGTTTCGATCAGGACGATCTCGGCGGCTTCTTTGTCGGCCATTTCCTGGCGTCCGCCTTTGGTGAACTGCTCCACCGATTCCTTGCGCTGCTTGATCAGCGTGGCCAGCACGGCCTGAGCTTCTTTGTCGTCAAGCGGAGCCATTTTCTCGACCTGGCGAAGGTGCAGCGCGCTCTTGACCATGCGCAGGGTGGAGAGGCGGGCTTCGTCTTTCGCCTTCATAGCGGTGACAATGTCTTTCTGGATCTGTTCGGGGAGGCTCATGGGGAGGATTATAGACGGTGCAGCAACCGCTAGCAGATGGATGCGGGGTCGCGCAAAGGACGCGCGAGGAAAGGCGCACGCTCATCCTCGATGAAATCAAATTCTTAAATCAAAATTCGCTCCCTGACCGTCCGGTCGTGCATCTGATGCGAAGGAGGAACTAACATGAGTAAACTTGCGATTTGGGCCCAGCTGGAAGCTCGACCGGGCAAAGAGAAGGAAGTTGAAGAGTTTCTGAAGTCGGCGCTGCCGCTGGCCGAGCAGGAAAAAGAAACGGTCACCTGGTACGCCATCAAAATGGGCCCGGGCAAATACGGCATTTTCGACACGTTCGCCGACGAGCACGGCCGCAACGCCCACCTGACCGGCCCCATTGCCAAGGCATTATTTGCCAAAGCGGACGAGCTGTTCGCCAAGGCTCCAGAAATTGCAAAACCCGAAGTTCTGGCGGCAAAAACCCGGAATTAACCCATAAAACACGGCATTTCGCGCCTCCCTGTCAGGCGCGAAGTGCATTCCAACCAGCATCCAATTCCGCTCCGCTTCCGATAGAATGGTGGAGCAACAAGAATCCCGTTTTCTCTAAGGACTTCATCGGAAATGCTACATAAGAATCGTCTTTTTACTCCCGGGCCAACGCCGCTGCTGCCGGCGGCGCAAACGGCCATGGCTTCCTTTACGGCGCATCACCGCACCGCGGATTTTCGACAACTGTTTCAGCGCGTGCTGGCCGACATGAAGGACTTCGTCGGCACGCAGAATGACGTGCTGGTGCTGGCTTGTTCCGGCACCGGCGTGATGGAGGCGTCGGTTTCCAATCTGACTTCGCCGGGTGACAGGGTGCTGGTGCTGACTGCCGGAAAGTTCGGCGAGCGCTGGACCGGGCTGGCCAAGGCTTTCGGCTGCAACGTGGACGTGTTGAGCGTCCCTTATGGGCAGACTTTTTCGCTGAACGAGATTCGGGCGAAGATTACTCCGGACACAAAGGCCGTATTCGTGCAGGCGACCGAAAGTTCCACCGGTGCGCGGCATGATGTGGAAGGCATCGCCAAAATCGTGCGCGC
>JBEKDY010000027.1:0-27436 GCA_050014115.1 Candidatus Sulfotelmatobacter sp.
GTGGAAGCGTACGACGATTTTCCGAACATCGCGCTGGTCTCGGTGGCGTACAAGAATGTGGGGACGAGCGATTTCGCCATCGACTCGGCAGTGATGCAGCAGCATCGCTTCAACGCGGGTCTGGCGGACGGGAGGGCGAAGCCGTATGAGATGTGGTCATTTCAGGGATCGAGTTACGACTGGGGCAAAGACGATGTGCAGAAGCTGACGCGAACTTCCGCGCAACCGAATGCGATGGGGGGCATCGTAAAGGACGGCTATGGGGGCGGGATTCCGGTGGTTGCGTTCTGGACGGGTTCGGTGGGAGAAGCGATCGGGCACATCGAGACGCTGCCGTGGACACTTTCGATTCCAGTGAAGGTCGAGGCCGACGGGCGAGTGAAGGCGGGCGTGACGATCCCGGTGAATGCGGCGTTGAAGCCCGGGGAAAGTTATGCGGGGCCGCGGAGTTTTGTGGCGGTGTATAGCGGAGATTATTACGAACCGTTGCGGATGTGGTCGAGCGTATTGCAGAAAGAAGGATGGGATATTCCGAAGCCTTCGAATGAAGCATATAACGTGAGCTGGTGCGGATGGGGATATGAGTTCAACGTGACGCCGAAGCAGATGCTGGGGACGGTCCCGAAGCTGAAGGAGTTGGGAATCAAGTGGGCCACGCTGGACGATCGGTGGTTCGATACCTATGGCGACTGGAATCCGCGGAAGGATACGTTTCCAGGGGACTCGATCAAGCAAATGACGGATGACTTCCATAAGCAGGGAATCCTGGTGCAGTTGTGGTGGCTGCCGCTGGGCGTGGAAGATGGCGAAGGAAAATATGAGTCTCACAAATATGCGATGTCGAAGGTGGCGCAGGAACATCCGGAATGGCTGATTCTGGATAAGAACGGGAAGCATGCGCGCATGACGCGGGACCTGGCTGTACTCGATCCGTCGCTGCCGGAAGTGCAGGCGTTCTACAAACAGCTGACGGAGAAATTTATTCGCGACTGGGGATTTGACGGATCGAAGCTGGACAATATTTATACGGTGCCCGCGTGCTACAACCCGGCGCATCATCACAAGTCGCCGCAGGATTCGGTGAACGCGATGGGCGCCGTCTACAAAATAATTTTCGAGACGACGCGCGCGATCAAGCCGGACAGCGTGACGCAGGCCTGTCCGTGCGGGACGCCGCCGTCGCTGGCGTGGCTGCCGTTCATCGATCAGGCGGTAACGGCCGATCCGGTGGGCGCGGTGCAAGTGCGGCGGAGAATCAAGATGTACAAGGCGCTGCTGGGGCCGCAGTCGGCGGTGTATGGCGACCACGTGGAACTTTCGGCGATGACGCCGACCGGCGGAGGAAACTGGAGCGAGCATGGCGATGATTTCGCGTCGACGCTGGGCGTGGGCGGGGTGCCGGGGACAAAATTTGTGTGGCCTGATCCGGGGCCGAAGTATGCGCCCGTGAATTTGACCACCGAGAAGGAAGCGCACTGGAAGAAATGGATTGGGCTGTACAACGAGAAGATGCTGTCGAAGGGGAACTTTCTCGATTTGTATACCTATGGGTATGACTCGCCGGAGGCGTACGCGATTGAGAAAGACGGGAAGATGTATTACGCGTTTTTTACGCCGGGGAATGGGACATTCAAGGGCGAGGTGGAGTTGCGCGGGTTGAAGGCGGGGAGTTATCAGGTGATGGATTATGTGGAGGGGAAGGATTTAGGGATGGTGGAGGCTGGCGCGGACGGGACGGCGAAATTGAAGACGGAGTTTAAGGAGCATTTGCTGGTAGAGGCGAGTGGGAAGTGAGTGGGGCGGGAGGAGGGAGTGAGCGCCATGGCTCCCCTCGAATGTCACACTAGACATGCTGCCGTGAGCGAATCAGAATAGTCTTCGTGACACTAATCAAGTTCCTTCCAGCGCTTGTCGTGGTGACGCTGATCTTTGGCCTGGTCCGAATCACCCACATGTTTCGCGCACGGGCTATGCGCGCTCTTGCTGCCAGATGGGGCTTCCAGTATATCGGTCGCCCCTTTTCAGGATGGCGGACCTCCTCTTCCTCCCTGGTCGAGGAACCCCTTCCCCCTTCGTTTCCTCACTGCCTCGTCCACGACAGACGAATTAGACAGGTCTGGAACGTAATGGAGGGACAGCAAGGCACGCTATCGGTTCTCATTTTCGACAGCATCATTGGGGAGGGAAGAGGCGTGTACTGTACCTTTCTTGCGTGCCAGACCGAACAGAATCCCTTCGGACTAGACATCGCGCCGGATCGCGTAATTCAGTCGAATGGATGGACGGCTGTTTTTCGAGTTCGATTCCTTCAGGTTCCGTGGACAATGGACGTACAGCGCCTCGACGACTATCTGAACAAGTTAGAGGTCGGCTCGGTCGACGAGCCCAGTTGTTGAAAAATCCAGTTTACTTTCATTGCCCGTGCGCTCACTCTCGGTTTGCCTAACGGAAATGGTATCGAAAGGAATCCGACCGATCTCATGGGTGGCCTCAGCCGGCCCTGTCCCTGAAAAATCTCTCTCGGTGTTCGGCGTCGCGGAAGGCTTCGGTGCCGCCGGGGCGGGTGGTGGAGAGTGCACCGGCGAGGTTGCCTGCGGCTAAGCAAGCTGGCAGATCTGCTCCGCGGACGTATTGATGAAGGAATGACGAAGCGTTCGTTTCCTCTTTGCGCCAGGGCTCCCTGGCGGCCCAACTTTACTACCAGCAGCGGTACTAACTTCGCAAGCTTCTCTATTGCAGGTTCCAGGTCTTCTGTGCCTGCGATCTTTGTCGCCTCGCGTTCATTGGGGAGAAGAATGTCGACGTAGCGCAGAATATCCTGCAGACCGCCTTGCCACTCGTCCGCGGGATCGTCATTCGTGTCGAGCGAGATGGTGAGGCCGGACTTCTTGAGGCGCTGGAACAATTCTCCGACGCGGGGGCGCAAGGCGCTCTGCAGATAATAAGAAGAGAGATGGAAGTGGCGGGAGTTGGCGAGGTAGTCGAGGTCGAGATCGTCCCAGCAGAATTCGGCGATGGTGCCAGAGTAGGTGAGAATGTTGCGCCATCCGGTGCGAGGGAGGATGACCGTGAGTCCGGTCTTGGCTGTGCCGGGAACTACGCGCACGTGAGAAACGTCCACTCCGGCGTGGCGCAGGCGATCTAAGGCGATGGGACCGAGATCGTCGTCTCCGATGCGCGACTGAAAGCCCACGCGGCTGCCCAGCGCGGCGAGGTTATGAGCCACGATGGCGGAAGAGGAACCGAGCGTGAGCGCCATGCGGTCGGCGAGCAGTTCGCGCTCGGGCGGGAGTTGGTCGGGTAGACCGTAAAGGATCAGGTCGAGATTCAGTTCGCCGGCGATGGTGACGTCGAAGAGGGGCATGAGAGATCGTTGGGTCAAGGTCGCGAAAGTGGTGCTGATCGAGCAAACCAGGCCGTCGCGACAATCAGTAGTGGCGCTAGAGATCCTTCCACTGCGCTCAGGATGACAAACCCGTTTTGATCACAGCTCTATCTTGCGTGACGTTCATGATTTCAGACCAGCGTTACTTCGATTCCGGCCTGCTTCAAGATGCGAATATCGGATTTTGGGGCGCCGCGATCGGTGATTACTTCTTTCAATGCTGAGGGTGGCGCGATCAGCGAGAGGCTGCGGCGGCCGAATTTGCTGGAATCGCAAACGGCCACGGTGCGCTTGGCGACTTCCACCATCACGCGATTCACTTTTGCTTCCAAGAGATTAGGAGTACTGAGGCCGAAGTGCGCGTCGAAGCCGTCGACGCCGAGAAAAAGAAGATCGGCACTGAGACGGCGCAGAGTTTCCTCGGCGATGGGGCCGACCAGCGAAAAAGAATTCTGCCGCAGCGTGCCTCCGGTGAGGATGACTTCGACGGATGTGCCGGCAAGTTCGGCGGCGATATTCACCGCGTTGGTGATGATGGTGAGGTTTTTGAAATTACGCAGGGCGCGTGCGACGGCGGTGGTGGTGGTGCCGGAGTCCAGGATTACTACCTGACCTTCCTTCACTCTGGACGCGGCGTTCTGGGCGATCCGCATTTTTTCCTGACGGTGAAGTTTTTCTTTTTCTCGGAGCGTGGGGTCTTCGAGCGCACTCTCGCGCGCGGGCAGAGCGCCGCCGTGAGTGCGGTGCACCAGACCGTGGGCATGCAGGACTTCGAGATCCTTGCGAATCGTAACCTGCGAGGTTTCGAAATGGCGGCCGAGTTCGGCGACCAAGACCCGGCCCTGGCGGTTGAGCAACTCGATGATAGCGCGACGACGTTCTTCGTTGAGCACTGGAATTGATTTGGGGGCGTTCTCGGTTCGGGCTACGGCCCGGCAGAGAGCTTTTGTGGCGCATTTCTTTTTATAGCGTTTTGTTTCGCTTGTCCACTGGAAAAGTCGGGACCTGGGGCGAGGCCATTTGGTCGCCGGGTTAGTGAACTGAGGATCTTTGCGAGGCGGAAGCGGGTCTGGCGGTTGCCCAATAACTCCTGTTTTTGTCGATAGTTGGGAACCACGCGGGGTGATAACCAATGCAATACCTACCCCGAAGACGCATTGCTCTGAGGGGGCGGTTTTATCGTAGTCTCATTTTGATAGCGAAACTCTGGGGAGTTTCGAAGGGGTGGGATGTTACGAAATCCGGAAAAAGCGAATGACGAGCGAATGGTGATTTCGGACGCGCAGGTTTTCGTGCGCTCGGGAGCGGTGGTTTCCCGTGTGGTTGCCGGGGAAACGCTGATTGTGCCGGTGCGCGGAAAAGTGGGTGACCTGGCTTCGATTTACAGCTTTAACGAAACCGGTTCGCTGATCTGGAGACTTCTGGATGCGCCGCGGACGGTTGGGGAAGTCGTGGGCGCGGTCGCGGAAGAATATCAGGTTGATCCGGAGCAGGTGCGGCAGGACGTGCTTCGGTTTATGGGCGAGATGCGGGGAGTGGGCCTGATTGAAATCTCGCAGGCTCGGATGCCTCGGATGCAGATGGGCGCGACCGAGGATTGTGCAGTTGAGAGTGGTCTGGCCGAGGTTCCGGAATCGGCGGTAGTGGCTGGAACTGAGGGGCCAGTGGGGCGGGAAGGTCTGGCGGCAGCGGACGCGCGGTGAGGGGCGTCCGCCGCTTTCAGGATCGAGGGGGTGCATGGATCAGTTAACCTACGGGGCATTCAGTGAAGGAATGCACCAGCGGCATTTTGGCGAGCGCGCGCCATTACAGGCGTCGATCGAAGTCACGCGACGTTGTCCCCTGGAATGCTTGCACTGCTATAACAACTTGCCCATGGGTGATGTGGAGGCGCGCCGCCGGGAACTGAGTAAAGATGAACACTTCCGGCTGCTGGATGAGTTGGTGGAGATGGGCTGCTTCTGGCTGCTTTACACAGGTGGCGAGATATTCGCGCGCAAAGATTTCCTCGAGATCTACACCTACGCCAAGCAAAAAGGATTTTTGATCACGCTGTTCACGAACGGCACAATCATTTCAGCAGAAATTGCGGACTATCTGGTGGAGTGGCCGCCGTTTGCAATTGAGATCACGCTGTACGGGCGCACCAGGGAAACGTACGAGGCGCTGACCCAGGTACCCGGATCCTATGAGAAATGTCTGCGAGGAATCAATCTGCTGCGGGAGCGGGGCTTGCCGCTGAAGTTGAAGACGGTGGCGACCAGCGTCAACAAGCACGAGATTTTCGCGATGAAACAATTCGTCGAGGAGGAGCTCGGGCTGGAGTTCAAATTCGACGGTCAGATCAATCCTCGAATTGATTGCTCACAGAGTCCGCTGGCGGTGAGGCTTACGCCGGAAGAAGTTGTGGCGCTCGACCTGCACTCTCCCCAGGCAGCAAGCGAATACCGGCGGCTGGCCAGGCATGATGCGGAGAACCCGCCAAATCTGGCGCAGAACGGAACCGTATATTTCTGCGGCGGCGGAGTGAATTCGTTTGCCATCAATGCTTACGGGGAAATGGGTATTTGCGTGATCTCGCAGCAGGAGACGTTCAGCATTCGCGAGGGCGGAGCGAACAAGGTCTGGGAAGACGCGTTATTGCATTTGCGGAATCGCAAGCGGACGCGCGTGACGAAGTGCATCGAATGCCGGATTCAGTCCCTGTGCGGGATGTGTCCGGCGAATGGGGAGATGGAAAACGGGGACCGGGAAAGTCCGGTGGAGTTTCTCTGCAATGTTGCACACCTACGGGCGGCGGCGATTGGGGCGGAGGTTCCGGCCCATGGAGAGTGCGAATTCTGTGCGGGTGGAAGCGGGCACGGCGCACTGTTGCAATCGGCTCGCAGGATTGCCAACCGGGAGATCGATGTGGAGAGCTGGGTGGGGCCGCGGCAGACTCTCCCGATACTTCCAGTCTTAAATAATTCAAGCGCGACGGTGTCGTGCGGAGCTTGCGGTGGTCATTAGCAGGGAAGCGCAGGGAAATAACGACCGGAAAGCAGGGGTGAAAGGCTGAATGAATAACGAAGCTATGCAAGCCGAAACCATGCCAGGTCAACCCAAGAAAAGGTACGAGCCGCCACACCTGGTTACGATCAACCTGCGTCCGGAAGAAGCAGTGCTGGGGCATTGCAAGATTGCCACGTCTGCGGGGCCGGTCACCTCGACCTGCGTAGCCCTGAACTGCATGACGGTCGGATCGTAGGAACGGATCTGAGACAAGAAAAATCCTAAGGGGCGGGATGCGGGCCGACATTGGACGGGGACAAGCGAATCCGTTGAGTGAGTCGGAATCTGCTCACTGCAGCCAGTTTCGAGTCGGCGGAGTGTCGGTGGCGCTGAAGGGGAAGTGCGGCGCCGACGTTACTTTGGTTCCTAATCTTCTGCCCTTTCGTGCCGACACTGACTGCTCCGACATTAGTATCTCAGTAGCCTGGGCTGGGAGACTTCCGGCGGCGCGCGGGCGTCGCCTGTTCGATTCGGGGTCGGTATGGAGGCTGTACGAATGCGAAGAGGGATTTCAGTTCGACTTCAGTACGCCGGTGCTTGGGGATTTGCCTTACAAGCGGCTGATCGTAGATGAGCAGGTCAGGCGGGCTCAACTGCTGTTGAGCCGTGAATGCTTCGAAAATCGGAACGTGGCGTTTCCCCTGGAGTATCCGCTGGATGAAGTTCTGATCACGCACCGGCTAGCGCACGAGAGAGCGATTGAACTGCACGGGTGCGGGATTGTTGGTCCGGATGGCGCCAGCAATTTGTTCGTCGGGCATTCGGGGGCGGGAAAGAGCACGACGGCCCGTTTGTGGAGCGCGCGCCAGGGCGTCGAAGTGCTGAGCGATGACCGGATCATTCTTCGCCAGAATCCGGTTCGTGGGGATGCAGTTTGTAATGGCGCGGTTCGCGGCGAGTCCGGGCAAGTTGTGATGTATGGAACGCCGTGGCATGGTGAGGCGGCGTTTGCATCTCCGGCGAGCGCACCGCTGGCAAGGATTCTGTTTCTGGAGCATGGGTGCGGCAACGTTTTGACCCGGCTTTCCCCCAGCCAGGCGGTGGCGAATCTATTTGCGCGCAGCTTTGTGCCGTTTCACCGGCATGAGTATGTGAGTTCGGCGCTCGAGTTCCTGCAGAATGTGGCGGACACAGTCCCTTGTTACCGCTACTTGTTCGAACCGGATGAACGCGCGGTGGAGAGGATTCTTGGATTTCGCGATTAACGATTTCGCGGTTGGCGATCTGGTGATTGGGGACCTGGCGCAGTCGAAGCTATTTGGGGAACTGGCCCGGGAGCTTCTGGCGGGCGGGAGTGGAATCCGCTTTCAGGCGCGCGGGGCCAGCATGTCGCCGGCGATTCGCGATGGCGAGATCGTGCATGTAAGGCCTGCGGTTCCGCGTGATCTGCGCAGGGGAGATCTTGTCCTGATCAAGGTGGAGGGACGGCTGTGCCTGCATCGGCTCGTAGTTGCCGATACGGAGCGCGATGTGTTTATTACGCGCGGAGACCGCGGACTGCAGGATGATCCGGCGGTGAGTGGGGAGGAAGTTCTGGGGGTCGCAGAAGCCAAGGAAGTGCGAGTGGGGCGCGGAATGGTCCGGGCGAAGCTCAAGGGAGTTCGTGGGCGCATGGCGCGATGTGCTGCCAGGGGGCAAAGGGTTTTGAAAAAGTTGCTCGGAGGAGCAAGGGCCGGTGCGCGCGCGCCGATTTCTTTTGGGTTGTTGTTGGTATTGCTGGCGGCGACGGCAGTTCGGGCGCAGGTGGCGGTGGATGCGACGACCTCCGGGTCCGCTGATGCGGCTGGAACGGCAACTGTGGCTGTTACTGTCCCCCACACTACGACCACCACAGGCAACCGTCTGTTGATCGTGGGGGTTTCGATCAACCTCACCAACAGTACGGGCACGACGGTGAGCAGTGTGACGTACGGCGGGACCGCTCTTACTCGGCAGGGGTTTCACAACGATGCGGGGCTGACTCGGCGGGTGGAGATGTGGTCCCTGCTGGCGCCGGCCAGCGGAGCCGCTAATGTTGTGGTCAACGTAAACGTCCCGACAAACGCGACGGTGGGTGTCGTGGTGGGCGCGACCACGTTTACGGGAGTGGACCAGACCGTGCCGATGGGGACATTTGTTTCGGCGGACGGCGCGGTGGCGGGGTGCGTGACCAGCGGGAATCCGACGTCGTCTTGCAATTCGCAACTCGATGTGCCGAGCGTGGTCAACGGGATGGTGATGGACACGCTGGCGACCGGCGAGGCTCCGACCGTCACGATGTCGAACCCCCAGGTTCAGCAGTGGAATGTGGTTTCCGGAGGCACGAACAATCGCGATGTGACGGGGACGGGCAGCTCGAGAACGGGAGCGCCGATGGTGCCGGTCTCCGAACTTTTCAGCGCCACTTCCAACTGGTCGCAGGGTGCGATTTCGGTGAATCCCTCGACTGCGGACATCGCAGTCAGCACCACCGTGGGCAGCGCGGTTTTTCTCGGGTCGAACACGGTTTACACCATCACGGTGACGAATAACGGCCCGTCGGCGGCCAACGGAGTCACGCTCACGGATACGCTGGCGGCAGGGCCAACTTTTGTTTCCGCGGTTGCCAGCGGGGGAACCACGTGCACGGGGACGGGGCCGGTGAACTGCACGCTGCCGACGCCGCTGGCCAGCGGAGCGAAGGCGACCATCACGGTGACCGTCACGGCCGGCGCTGCGGGAGCGTATGCCAATACCGCGACCATCACGGACTCGGGGACGCCGCCCGATCCCAACACAGGAAACAATTCCTACACGGCGGTTGCGACGGTGCAGACTGCGGCATGCGCAACGGTTTCGCAAGCTGCGCCCGGAGGCACGCTGACGGGTGTGATCAATACGTACTATCCGGGAACGGCGAGCGTGGCGGCGGGCGCGACGTCCATCCCGATCGGGACCGCGGCGGGCGCGGGAAGTGCAATCGCCGCAGGCAACCTGTTGCTCGTGATCCAGATGCAGGACGCCAGCATTGACGTCGTCAACAGCGTTGCCTATGGCAACGGTGACACCGGGCAGGGATTCACGGCGCTCAACAGCGCGGGAAACTACGAATTTGTCACTGCGACTTCGGCGAGCAGCGGCGGCGGATCGGTATCGGTAGCGGGATCGGGAACGGGCGGCGGCCTGGTGTTTGCCTATGACGCGTCGGCGGCCACGGCTACTGCGGGGCAGAGCACCTATCAGGTGATTGTGGTGCCGCAATATACGAGTGCGACGCTGAGTTCGGGGCTGACGGCCAGCGCCTGGAACGGAAGCACGGGTGGAGTTCTGGCGCTGGATACTTCGGGAACGCTGACGCTGAACAGCGCGACGGTGGCGATGGATGGCCTGGGCTTCCGCGGTGGGGCTGGGATGCAGTTGCAAGGCGGTGTAGGCGGCAACAACACGGACTATATCCACGCGGCTCCAGCGGCGTATACAGGCGCCGTGGAAAATGGCGTGGACGCGGTGAAGGGGGAAGGCATTGCGGGAACGCCGCTGTGGGTTGAAACCGGCGGCACTTACGTGAAAACCACGACGGGCTATCCCAGCGGGACGGCGGGCACCGACGGCAGCAGCGCGCGCGGAGCGCCGGGGAATGGCGGCGGCGGCGGTACGGACTCTGATCAGGGAGGCAACACTGAGAACGCGGGAGGCGGTGGCGGCGGCAATGGCGGAGCGGGAGGATTTGGCGGCGACTCCTGGGACACAAACCTGAGTGTAGGCGGCGAAGGTGGGACGGCGTTTCCGGCGACGATCAACCGGGTGGCGATGGGGGGCGGCGGCGGAGCGGGGACACGCAACAACTCTGACGGCGACAACCAGGCGAGCGGAGGGGCGACGGGCGGCGGAATCATTATTATTCGCGCCAACTTGCTGACCGGCACGGCAACCCTTACCGCCAACGGCGTCGCGGCGTATAACGGAACGGCGAACGATGCGGGTGGCGGCGGCGGAGCGGGCGGCAGCATCGTGGTGCTTTCGGCGACCGGCGGCGAGAGCGGCCTCACGCTCAACGCCAACGGCGGCACCGGCGGAGATGCGTGGGCGAGCGAAGCTTACACGCTGGGCAATCGTCATGGCCCAGGCGGTGGCGGTGGTGGTGGTGCGGTATTTGTTTCGGGGACTCCGGCGAGTCTAAGCGTGGCCGGAGCCGCGAGTGGAACCACGGAAAATCCGGGCGTGAGCTACGGCTCCACAGCGGGAGCGAACGGCTCCAGCGTGACCAATGCGTCGATCTCATCGACTTCGGGAACACTATCGGGCGCGCAATGTACGCCGGACATGACGTTGGGCAAGAGCCATATAGGAAATTTTGTACGCGGCTCGACTGCGAGTTACACGATTCCGGTTTCGAACGTCAGTCCGTACGGCGCGACGAACGCAGCGGTGACCATCAATGACACGTTGCCCACGGGAGTGACGCCGACGAGCGCGACGGGGACGGGATGGGCATGCGCCATTGCGGCGCAGACGGTCAGTTGCATGCGGTCAGATATGCTGGCCGGCGCCAGCAGTTATCCGTCAATCACAGTCAACGCGAATGTGGCGCAGTCTGCACCCGCGACCGTCACCAATACGGCGATGGTGGGGGGTGGGGGAGAGATCAACCTGGTGAATGACAGCGCGACCGACGTAGCCACCGTGGTCTCCAGCGCCGACCTGAGCGTGACGAACGTGGGGACGCCGAATCCGGTGGCGGCAGGGAGCGACGTTACTTACACGCAGGTGGTGACCAACAACGGCCCGAGTGCGGCAGACAACGCCACACTGATCGAGCCGATTCCGGCAAATATGGGGCTGGTGTCGGTTTCGCCTCCGGCAGGATGGTCATGTATTGGTCCGGGAGCGACGGGGAGCCTGGTGTGCACGAACTCGGACATGGCGGGGTCCACATCGGGCACGTTCACGCTGGTGATGCAAGTGGCCAGCGGAACGGCCAATGGGACGGTGATCACGGAAACGGCGTCCGTCAGCTCATCGGCAAGCGATCCGAATACGGCGAATAATACAGCGACCGTCAACACAGTCGTTGGCACGACGGCAAAGGGCGAGCTGACAGTGACGAACGTGGCGTCGCCGAATCCAGTGGCAGCCGGAAGCCCCATCACCTACACGCAGGTAGTGACGAATACGGGAACGGCGGCGGCGACGACCGCGACGTTCAACGAAACCACGCCCACGAATACTACGTTCGTCTCCATCACGCCTCCTGCAGGGTGGAACTGCACGGGCTTTCCTCCACAGTGCACAAATCCGAGCGTAGCGGCAGGCGCCTCGGGGACCTTCGCGGTTGTTTATAAAGTAACTGCGGGCACGGCCAACGGAACGACGATCAGTGATACAGCCACAGTCAATGCGGCGAACCAGGCGTTCCTCGCGAACGCGGCGACAGCGACCGACGTTGTCGGCGCAGCCACGCAGGCCGATCTGGTGCTCACGACCGCGGCAACGCCAGGCACGGTGCTCTCCGGAAATGACATCACCTACACGCAGACCGTAACCAACAATGGCCCGGCCGCAGCGACAACGGCAAGCTTCACAGAAGTGACGCCGACCAATACCACATTCGCATCGGTCTCCGCGCCGGTGGGGTGGACCTGCACAGCTCCGGCGGTGGGCGCGACTGGGACGGTCAACTGCACAGACCCAAGCGTGGCGTCGGGAACTGCGGCAGACATTATTGTGGTTCTGAACGTCGCGCCGACGATCGCGGCGGGAACGATTACCGCAACTTCGTCGGTCACGGCGACGAACGCGGTGAACACCAGCACCACGACCACGGCGACGCTGGTAACCATGGTTTGCGACTTGACCGTCACCAGCAGCGGGACGCCGAATCCGGTAACGCAGGGCAGCACGATCACGTATACGCAGACGGTAACCAATAACGGCCCCAGCAATTGCGTGACGGCAAAATTCAATGAAGCGAATCCCAACAACACAGCGTTCACCTCGGTAGCAGTGGTTACGACCGGCGGCGGCACCTGGACCTGCCCGAACGCCACTCCGGTGGCGTGTACGAACCCGAGCGTCCCACCCGGATCTACAGCAACAATTACCGCTGTGTATAAGGTAAACAATCCAACGGCGGCGGGAACGATTATCGCCGACACGGCGACGGCGAGTTCCACAACAAAGGACAGCAATACCTCGGATAATTCGGTCACGGTGAACATTGCGGTGACGGTTGCCGGGGACGCCGATTTGAGCATGGCGAACTCTGCCAGCCCGAGTCCGGTGACGGCGGGCAGCAACATTACGTACACGCAAACGGTGAAGAACCTGGGACCGGCGGCCGCCGGATCGAACACGGCGAACACGATCATCCTGACTGAGACGCTTCCGACCGGCACGACGGCGGTGTCGCTGACCGGGCCTGCGGGATGGACCTGCAACGTAGGCACGCTGCTCTGCAAAAACAACGCGAACACACCGTTAGCTTCGGGCGCGTCGGCAATCTTCACATTTGTGGTTACAGTAGGCGCGACGGCAACGGGAAGTATCAACGATACGGTGTCGGTAGCGGATACGACACCTACGGATCCGAACCCGGGCAATAACAGCGCCACTGCCACAGTTGGGGTGGCAGGCTCGGCCAACCTGAGCATAACGAACGCCGCGTCTCCGGTCCCGGTGGCCGCGACTGCGAACGTTACGTATACGCAAGTCGTGACGAATTCGGGACCGAGCGCGGCCACCAGCGTCACGCTGACCGACACGTTGCCGGCGAATACGACGCTCGTGTCGCTCACCGGTCCGGGCGGGACATGGATTTGTACGGCGGCTACTGGTACTTGCACTGACGCCAGTTTCGCGCCTGGGACCGCGACCTTTACTTATGTGGTGACTGTGAATACGGGAACGCCAGCTGGCACGGCGATCAACAGCACGGCGACGGTGACCTCAGCGACCACGGACCCGAATTCCGCCAACAACTCGGCGACCGCGACCGACGTGGTTGCGGCAGCGGGGCAGGCCGATCTATCGATGGCAAACACGCCGTCGGTATCTTCAACTGCCGCGGGGAGCAACGTTACCTATACGCAGGTGATCACGAATCTCGGACCGGCCGCTACGACCGCGGCCACGGCCACGCTGACTGAAACCGTCCCTGCGAACATGAACTTCCAGAGCATCACTCACCCAGCCGGCTGGACTTGTACTACACCCGCGGTGGGAGGAACGGGCACGATCACTTGCACAGCGGGTGCGGGGACAAGCATCGCGCTGAACGGCACGGCCAGCTTCAGCCTGGTGATGCAGGTAAGTGCGAGCGCGCCCTCGGGAACAAATATTCCCGACACGGCAACGGCCTCGGCGGGCAACGTGGTGCCGAACTTGACCACCAACAACGCGACCGCCACGGTTCTGGTTGCGAACGCCAACAGCGCTGACATGGCGATTGTGAAGACCGCGACGCCAAACCCAGTTTCGCAAGGCGAGACTCTGACTTATACGCTGGTGGTGACGAACAATGGTCCAGCATCGGCTACGACTGTGACGGTCGCTGATACGCTGCCGACCGCGGTGACCTACCTCTCGGTCACGACCACCACTGGCACCTGCTCGGAAGCGGGTGGCACCGTGACCTGTCTGCTGGGGACCATGGCGAACGCCGGGACGGCAACCATCACAGTCCTGACCATTGCTGGGACGCCGGGCGTTGTGTCGAATACGGCGACGGTCACTGCCGACCAGACCGACCCGAATACTGCGAACAACTCGTCTACGCAAACCGAAACGATTGCGGCGCCCACCAGCATCCAGCTGCAGGCGTTCGCGGCCCGGCCGGGTACGGATCGGAACGGCGCCAACCGCGTGTTGCTCACCTGGAAGACTGGCGGCGAGGCGAACAATCTTGGGTTCAACATTTACCGCGAACTGAACGGAAACCGGGTTCGCCTGAATTCGTCGCTGATCGCCGGCTCGGCGCTATGGATGAGCGGCGCGCTGCCCAAACATTCCGGCAAGTCCTACAAGTGGATTGATCCTTACGCCAGCAGCGCGGGCGCCGAGTATTGGCTCGAAGATGTGGACGTGAATGGCACTCGCACGATGCACGGGCCGGTGTCGGTGGATGACGCCGCGACCGCGTCATCGAGTGACCCATCGACCAGCGAATCAGCCGCGGCCCAAGCGCTGATGTTGAGCCAGTTGAACCCGGCGCAGTCTGCGGCGGGTCCGGGAAGCCATCCGGTGGAAACTTTGCCGTCTGCTTCTGTACCGACCACAACCCAGATGCAGGAGCAATTTGAGCTGGCGGCTGGTGCAGCGGTGAAGATTCTGGTTACGCACGAGGGCTGGTATTCGGTGGCGCAGCCGGACCTGGTGAAAGCGGGGCTTGATCCGAACGTGGATCCGGCGTCGCTGCAACTCTATGCTGAGGCCATCGAGCAACCCATCCAAATCACGGGAGCGGCGGGCGGTTTCGGAGCGCAGGCGTCTATCAGCTTCTACGGCACCGGGATCGATACGCTGTATTCAGGTACGCGAGTGTATTGGCTGGTCTCGGGGAATCGGCCGGGCCTGCGGATTCCGCAGCTGCAAGCCACTTCCGGCGCCAACCAGCCTTCGGCGAGTTTCCTGTACGCGGTAGAACTGCAACCACGCACGATTTATTTCGCCGCGCTGATCACGCCGGATGGCAACAACTTCTTCGGGCCGCTGGTTTCTACGACTCCCGAGGAGCAGGTAATGCAGACGCCGAATTTCAATGCGTCCTCGACGCAGCCAGCGACATTGGATGTGGCACTGCAGGGAGTGATCAAGGGCATTCCACACGATGTGAGCGTTGCGTTAAACGGGACGGTGGTAGGAGACGTGACTTTCACCGGCCAGCAACTCGGGAAATTCCACGTGAGCCTGCCTCCGGGAGTTCTGCAGGTGGACAACAACACGATCACGCTGACGGCGCAAAACGGCGAATACGATACCAGCCTGGTGAGCGACATTCGGATTGCCTATCCGCACCTGTATGCAGCGGATTCCGACCAGCTCAAGTTTACGGCTCGTGCCGGGGAAGAAGTCAGTGTGGGTGGGTTCACAAACGGGATGATCGCGGTGCTGGATATCACCAATCCGGCGCAGCCGGTGCAGATCGCCCCGCAGATCGTGGCCAGTAACGGTACGTACAGTTTCGCTGCACAGGTGCCGTGGACGACCAACGCTGGAGCCACGCCCGCTCGGCACACGCTGCTGGCAGTTGCAGCCGACCGGATCGCCGTTGCCGCCGGCCTGCGGGCGAACCACCCTTCTGCCTGGCACAGCGCACAGCCGGGCGCTGAGATAGCGATGGTCTCTCACGAGAGCTTCGCGGGTGCACTGCCTTCGCTGGTGACGTCGCATAAGGCGGCAGGGAAATCTTCCGTCGTGGTCCCGATCGGCGACTTGTATGACGAGTTCAATTTCGGCGAACGCAGCCCTTATGTGATCAGGCAGTTCTTGCTTACTGCGAACCAGAACTGGAAGATCAAGCCGAAGTATCTGTTGCTGAACGGGCGGGCATCGGTGGATCCGAGGAATTATCTGGGATTTGGGTATCTCGATTTTGTGCCCACGAAGATCGTGGCGGCGACAGGTTTGATGACTGCTTCCGACGACTGGTTTTCCGACTTCAACAACAGCGGCATGCCGACAATCGCGACCGGGCGGTTGCCGGTGAGCACGCTCGATGAAGCGAATACAGTGGTGGGGAAGATCGTGGCTTACGAAGGGCAATCCACGAACGGAACCTGGACGGGGCAGGGCCTCGTGGTGGCCGACCAGAACGACTCGATCAACTTTACCCAGGATAGCCAGACTGTCCAGAGTGCGATGCCTTCCACGCTGCAGGTGACCGACGTATTCACGGGGACCGCGGGCGTCGTCGCCGCCCGGGAACAGATTGTGTCCGCGATCAACTCGGGGCAATTGCTGGTGAACTACCTCGGCCACGGCTCCGAGGAGCAATGGTCGGGCTCAGACATTTTCGACACCAATACTGTGGCCACGCTAACCAACGGCTCCCAGTTGCCGGTATTTTTCATCATGGATTGCCTGAACGGGTTCTTCCAGGACGTGTACGCCCAACCGCTGGCGGTCACGCTGATTCTGGCGCCGAACGGCGGTGGTGTTGCGGTGCTGGCGTCCAGTGGCCTGAACCAGGCGCCGCCGCAAGCGAAGTTGGACATGCTGGTGGTGAAGAGCGTGCTGAGTTCTTCCCAGCCAACTCTGGGCGACGCGATTATCGCTGCGAAGTCGCAAATCAGCGACGCCGTGGTTCGCAAGACTTACATTCTGTTCGGCGATCCCGCCATGCAGGTGAAGCCGCCGGTGCCGGGAGCGCCCGCGAATTAGTGAACCCTAGTCCTGCCGCTTTGGCGCCGCGCTCCTGTTAAGCTTCGGCGGGCGCGGCAACTGTTGCCGTCCTACGCAGCGGCTCGGTTAACGCGCGCATCACCTTCTCGAATCCCGAAAAATCCAGCGACTGCGGGCCGTCCGAGAGGGCGCGCTCCGGGCAGGGATGGACCTCGATGATCAGGCCATCAGCTCCCACGGCAACCGCGGCGCGCGAGACCGCCGCAATCAGGCCCTGCTTGCCGGTTCCGTGTGAGGGATCGGCGACGACCGGCAGATGAGAAAGATCGCGGGCCAGGGCCACGGCGGCAAGATCGATGGTGTTGCGCATTTCCGTTTCGAAAGTTCTGATTCCGCGTTCGCAGAGAACGACTTCAGAATTTCCTCCGGAAAGCAGATATTCGGCGGCCAGCAGCCACTCTTTCACCGTCGCCGAAGGACCGCGCTTAAGCAGGATGGGCTTCTTCACCGTGGCCAAACGGCGCAGGAGCGCGAAGTTCTGCATGTTGCGAGCGCCGACCTGCAGCATGTCAACGTGTTCGCAGATAATGTCGACGTCTTCGGTGCTCATCACCTCGGTGACCACCGGCAAACCGGTTTCCTGTTTCGCCTCGCGCAAAATCTTCAGCGCTTCCAGGCCGAGTCCCTGAAAGTCATACGGAGAAGTGCGCGGCTTGTAAGCGCCTCCGCGCAGCATGGTGGCGCCCGCTCGCTTCACGGCATGCGCGGTGTCCAGCAATTGCTGGCGTGATTCGACGGAGCAGGGACCGGCGATCACCACGACGTCGGGACCTCCGATAGCGACGCCGTCGATATGCACGACAGAACGCTCGGGTTTTACCTGGCGGCTGACCAGCTTGAAGGGTTGCGCAATGGCCACGACATTGTCGACTCCGGGTGCCACTTGCAGCGCTTCGATCTCATGGCGGCGTCCGCTGCCCACGGCGGCCACGATAGTGCGTTCCGTGCCGCGCGTGATGTGAGGCTGGTACCCGGCTTCGCGAATGCGGTCAATCACATGCGCGATCTCTTGCTCCGTAGCTTTCTCCGACATGTTAACGATCATAGGAAGCACTCTCTTTCTGGGATTGTTAAGACCTAAAATACAAAAAGCCGCGATCCCGATCGCGGCTTACGGTTCAAACTTGTCTGGATCTAGGTGATTTTCACCGAGTCGATCTCTGCAAGCCTGGCCGCAGCCGCGACTGGAAACCAGTAGCGGAAGAATGCCGTGCTCAAAGTAAATCGCGTCATCAGTGTTTTCCTAATCAATACAAAAGTTGCGTTGCCGGCGTGCGTCAAAAACCCTGACTCGATTCCAACTACTGGAGGGAGCTCGCCACATTCGAGAATGCGTTGTTTGCATTCGTTCCGATCAGCCGGACAGTCCCCACTACCAGAACCAGGATCACAGCAAGCATAACAGCATATTCGGCGATGTCTTGTCCTGCATCTTCCGACCAAAGTTTCCGAACCAGTTGAAACATTTGCTATCCTCCGGGCGGTTTTAGCTCTCCCCAGCGGGAGAACTACTCTCTCTGTGCCCACACATCATGCACGGGGCCCAAGGTGCTTGTCAATCGCGCGTTTTCGCTGATTTCCACAGAACCGGAGCACTCGGCTAGAAGGGCGCGCGCACCGCTCCAGTGGCTTCGGAAGGCGATGAAACACGCTGCTGCACAACCTCTTGAGCCGATTGCCGCGTGAATTGCAAGACGCGGTTAGGCAGGATGCCGAGGTAAAGCGTGGCCACCACGCTGATGGCCAGAGCTAGGCCGAGACCCCAGGGAATTGGAGTGACGGGAACGTCGCGCCGCGATTCCCGCATATACATCATGACGATGATGCGCAGATAGTAATAAGCTCCGACGGCGCTGTTCATAAAACCGATCAAGGCCAGCCAGACCAGGTTTGCTTTCAGCGCGGCGCTGAATACATAAAACTTAGCGAAGAAGCCGCCAGTCATGGGAATACCGATCAGCGAGAGCAGGAAAATGGTAAGCGCGGCCGCCAGCAGCGGCGAAGTGCGGCCCAGTCCTTCGTAGTCTTCGAGCGTGACGTAGCGCTCGCCGGCGTTGGCGAAATGGCTGACCACCGCGAACGCACCCACGTTCATGGCCGCATAAGCGGCGGTGTAGAACATGGCGGCGGAAACTCCGTTGGCGGAATCCTCGGGAGTGATCATCGCGAAAGCTACCAGCAAGTAGCCAGCGTGGGCGATCGAAGAATAAGCCAGCAGGCGTTTTATGTTGGTTTGCAATAGCGCGCCCGCATTGCCCAGCGTCATGGAGAGCGCAGCCGAGACCCATACGAGCCAGAAACGTCCGGGAGCGTTGATGGTGAACACCACCCGCAGCAAAACCGCGAAGGCCGCAGCTTTGGGGGCAGTGGACATAAATCCCACAATGGGTGCGGGCGCTCCTTCATAAACATCCGGGGTCCAGATATGAAAGGGAGCCGCGGCCACTTTGAATCCAAGCCCGACGAACATGAACGCAACCGCAACGTAGACCAGCAATGGGACGGGCCCTGCTTGTAACTTCTGGCTGATGATGTCGATATTCGTGGAGCCGGTCGCTCCGAACATGAGTGCCACGCCGTAGAGGAAAAAAGCGGTCGCAAACGAGCCCAGCAGAAAATATTTCAACGAAGATTCGCTGCTGGAGGCTTCGTGGCGGCGGAATCCGGCGAGGATGTAGGAAGAAATCGAGGAAATCTCGAGCGCGATGAAAATCAAGACCAGCTCAACGGCGGAAGACATCAGGGCCATGCCGACGGTGCCGAACAGAATCAGGGCGTAATACTCACCAGCGCGAATGCGCTGCACGGCCATGTATTCGTAAGAGATCAGGATGATGATAGCGGCGATCGCGATGACCAGAACATGGAAAAACACGCTGAAGCTGTCAACCTTTACCATCCTGGAGAAGGCGAGGCCCGGCGATCCCGACATAACCCACGTCGCGGCAATTCCGGCGAGGGCGCCGAGCAACGCGATGAAGCCCAAAAGCTTCTGGCTCTTTTCTTCATCCAGCAGCGGCTCAAGCAACATGATCACGATGCCGAACGCCGAGAGCACCAGTTCCGGCAGGATGCGGATGTAGTCCTCAGTTTGGGGAATAGCTTGCAGCAAAGCGGCTGGCACGGTCGGTGCAGGAATCATTGGCCCACCACCTTGCTGACCACCTGCGCGAACGGAGAAAGGGCCGCTTGCACGGCGGGATCAATCGCGCCCAGCCACAAGATCGGCGCCACGCCCATCACCAGCGCGGCCGCGGCGCATGGCCAAACGGCCAGTTTCTCAGAACCAGACAAATCGGCCAAAGAATTGTTCACCTCGTGCGTGACCTTGCCATAGAAGACCCGCTGATACATCCACAACAGATAGCAAGCGCTCCAGATCACGCCCGTCGCGCCGAGAACCCCATACCACGCGTTCGCCTGAAACGCTCCGCTCAGAACCAGGAATTCGCCGATGAATCCGTTGAGCAGCGGTAGACCTCCCGAGGCCAGAACGATGAAAAGAAAAGAAGCGGCAAAAATCGGAATGGTCGAGGCGAGGCCGCCAAACTCGCTGATCTCGTAAGTGTGACGGCGTTCGTGAAGAATGCCCGCGAGCATAAAGAGCGCCCCGGTGGAGACTCCGTGAGCCAGCATGACGAACATGGCGCCATTCAGTCCGGCCTGCGTGAAGCTGAAAATGCCGAGCACCACGAAGCCCAGGTGGCTGATCGAAGAGTAGGCGATCAGCTTCTTCATGTTGGGTTGCACCATGGCGACGAGCGCGCCATAGATAATGCCGATCAATGCGAGCACCATAATCCACGGTGCATTGCGACGGGCCGCCTCGGGAAACAGGCCGAGGTTGAAGCGCAACATGCCGTAAGTTCCCATCTTGAGGAGCACCCCGGCCAGCAGGACGGAGCCCGCGGTGGGAGCCTCAACGTGAGCATCGGGCAGCCATGTGTGAAACGGGAAGAGCGGAACCTTCACCGCAAACGCGATGAAGAAGCCAAGGAACAGCCACTGCGCCGCGGCGGAGAAGTTCGGCAGAGCACCGCTCGCGATCTGATCGCGGATGATCACAAAGTCAAAGCTGCCAGTCTGCGCATAGAGCCAGAGGATGGCCACCAGCATGAACACCGACGCAATCATCGTGTACAGAAAGAATTTCACAGCCGCGTAGACCTTGCGCTCGTGGCCGTACATCCCGATGAGCAACGCCATGGGAATCAGCGTGGCTTCCCAGAAAAAATAAAACAGAAACAGGTCGAGCGAAGTGAATACCCCGATCAGCGCCGTTTCAAGAATCAGCAGAATGATGAAGAATTCCTTGACCCGGTCATGGATCGACTTCCACGAGATCAGCACGCACAGCGGCGTCAGAAACGTCGTGAGCAGCACTAGCCACAGCGAGATGCCATCGACACCCATGTGGTAATGGATGTTGGGGCTGGAAATCCACTTTTGGTTGACGTCGTATTGGAATCCAGCTTGCGCTCGATGAAAGTAAACTGGAAGATGCAGCGAAAGAACAAACGTGAGCAGCGAAATAACCAGCGCAAAAATGCGGATGTCGCGGTCACGGCGCGGGAACAGCACCAGCAGCAACGCTCCCGCGAGCGGGGCAAACGTCACCAGCGACAAAATGTAGGGGCTCCAGCTGTCGGCGTTCATCGAGCTCCCGTCCATTTCCAGATCATGTAAGCGATTACCAAGGCCGAGCCGGCTGCGATCCACGCAGCATACGAGCGCAGGTTGCCGGATTGCATCTGGCGCACTTCATCGGAAACGCTGCGCGCGGCGTCGGCGCTGTTGTTGACCGTAGCGTCGATCACGCCCTTATCCACACCCTGCCACAGAATGCGCGTGGAACCGTCGATGAGCGGCTTCACGAAAACCGCGGCATAGATTTCATCGATGTAATACTTGTGCACCACTGCCGTGTAAAAGCCGTTCAGCGCGTCGGCGATTTTCTGCGGCAGGTAAGGCTTGCTGAGGTAGAGCACATAGGCGAGGAAAGCGCCGAGCAGAGCGACAACGACCGAGATGCCCATGAGCAGATATTCTGTGTAGCCGCCGGCCGCTCCTGTCGCCGCGTCGATACTTGCGCCAGTTCCAAACACCGGAGCAAGGAAATGCTCAAAGCCGTTGTGGATGCCAACCAATCCGCCGACCACCGATAGCAAAGCCAGGATCATCAGCGGAACCAGCATCACCATGGGGCTCTCGTGCGGCTCACCGTGCCCGTGCGATCCGCGTCCATGTTCATCAACCTGAACGCCGTGGTAGTCCCCGAAAAACGTCATGAACAACAGGCGGAACATATAGAAGGACGTGATGAAGGCTGTGATCAGCCCGATTACCCAGTAAACCCAGCTCGTCTGATAGGCCTGCCAGAGAATCTCGTCCTTGCTCCAAAAGCCTGCAAATGGCGGGATTCCGGCGATCGCGAGTGTTGCGATCAACATGGTTCCAAACGTCCACGGAATGTAGACGCGCAGGCCGCCCATTTTGCGCATGTCCTGCTCGCCGCCGACTGAGTGAATCACCGACCCCGCCGCAAGGAAGAGCAGGCCTTTGAAAAACGCGTGCGTCATCAAGTGAAAAATTCCGGCGGAGAACGCTCCCACGCCGCACGCCATGAACATATAGCCCAGCTGCGAGACTGTGGAATAAGCCAGAACTTTTTTGATATCGGTTTGCGCGATGCCGATGGTCGCCGCAAAGAATGCGGTCAGCGTACCGGTGATGGCGACCACGGTCAGCGCAATCGGCGCACGCTCAAAAATCATGTGCGACCGCGAAACCATGTAAACCCCGGCCGTCACCATGGTGGCCGCATGGATCAGCGCTGACACCGGTGTGGGACCTTCCATCGCGTCCGGCAGCCAGACGTAGAGCGGAATCTGAGCCGACTTTCCGGCCGCACCCACCATAAGCAGAATTCCGATCGTCGAAAGCAGGCCCACGCCCGCCGTCTCGGCTGACATCGGTTTAACCGCGTCGAACACTTGCGCGAAATTTAGCGTCCCGAAGTGCTTGATCAAAAGGAATAGCGCGATCAGAAACCCGAAGTCGCCGATGCGGTTGACGATGAATGCTTTCTTGCCGGCCGAAGCCGCCGAGTCTTTGGTGAACCAGAATCCGATCAGTAAATACGACGCAAGGCCCACGCCTTCCCAACCGATGAACATCAGCAGGTAGTTATTCGCCAGCACCAGCGTGAGCATGAAGAACATGAACAGATTCAGGTACGCGAAAAAGCGGTAGTAGCTGGGGTCGTCCCACATGTAGCCGACAGAGTAGATGTGAATCAGGAATCCGACACCGGTGACCACCAGCAGCATCACCAGGGAAAGCTGATCGAGGTAAAACGAAAAGTCGACCGCGAAGCTTCCTGAGCGTATCCAATGGGCCAGATATTCCTGATAGGGGAGCGACAATGACGAAAAGCGCAGGGCAACCCACAGCGCCCACGCGAACGCCGCCCCCGGGAAAAACAGTCCAACCACGCTGACTGTCTGTCGCGAAGACTTCTTCCCGAAGAAGCCGTTGATAGCCGCGCCAGCCAGCGGCAGAATCGGGATCAGCCAGAGATTGAGGGCCGGGTTCATAGTTTAAGCAAGTTCACCTGATCAATGTTCAACGTCTCACGTGTCCGATAAACGGCGATAATGATCGCCAGCCCTACCGCCGCTTCCGCCGCCGCGACCACCATCACAAAGAAGACGAATACTTGTCCCGCCAGCGCATGCCAGTGCGCGGCAAACGCCACGAACGAAAGATTCACGCCGTTAAGCATCAACTCAATCGACATGAAGATGGTGATGATGTTGCGCTTGATCAGAAACGCGACCACGCCGCAGGCGAACAGAAATCCGCTCAGCACCAGGTAATACGATAGCGGCACCATCAGTTCACCTTCTTTCCCGGCGACAGTTGCTCGGATGTCGCCGGTCTGCCCGCGGCCGGTTTGCCCGCCAAAACCACTGCACCCATGATGGCGATCAGAATCAGCACCGATGTAATCTCAAACGGCAGCAGGAATTCGTGAAACAGCAACTGGCCGATCGTCTTTGGGTTTCCGGGCAGTGCACCAACTGCGACGGATTCCGTTCCCGAATGCCGCAGCACCACCCAAGCCATCAGGACGCTTCCCAGTATCATTCCGGGCACGCCGAACAAAACGGCGACGCGGCTTCCTTGGGTTCGTTCTTCTACTCCCGCGTTTAACAGCATGATCGTGAAGACGAACAGCACCATGATGGCGCCGGCATACACAATCACCTGCACCGCGGCCACGAACTCCGCTCCCAGCAGCAAATATTCGCCGGCCAGCGCCGCCATCACCGCGATCAGCGATAACGCGCTGTTGATGGGATGCGTCTGCGCCAGCAGGTTGATCGCTCCCGCTACGCAGACAGCTCCGAAGGCCAAAAATAGGATGAGATGTATGTTCATGAAAACAGTTCTCGGTTCTCAGTTCTCAGATGTCAGTTCTCCGGTAAAGCCTGCTGTGCAGGCGGTCTCTCAGATGGCTTCGCAGGTGCTGCCGCTGAGAACTGAGAACCGAGAACTGAGAACTGCTTCGTCACCACGCCACAGCGATCGCCGTGGCTACAACGTTCGCCAACGAAAGCGGCAGCAGAAACTTCCATCCAAATGACATCAGTTGGTCGTAACGGAACCGCGGCAACGTGCCACGCACCCATATATAAAGGAAGAGAAACGCAACCACTTTGGCCGCAAACCAGAACACTGGCAACAGCGCCGCGAGAACGCCGCGGCCATAGATCGGCCCGTTCCATCCCCCAAAAAACAGTAGCGTAGCCAGGCACGCCACCGTAATCATGTTGGCGTATTCCGCCATGAAAAACATGGCGAACTTCATGGAGCTGTACTCAGTGTGGTAGCCCGCGACCAGTTCGGTTTCCGCTTCCGGCAAATCGAAGGGGATGCGATTGGTTTCCGCGTAAGCGGCCATCAGATAACAGAAAAAACCGATGATCTGACCGTTGAATATATTCCAGTGCGGAATAAACCCCCAGAAGTGTCCGCCCTGGGCTTTCACAATCTCGCGCAGGCTGAAACTGCCCGCCATGATCAGCACGCCCACCAGCGAAAGTCCCAGCGATATCTCATAGCTAACCATCTGCGCGCTGGCTCGCAGGCCACCCAGCAGCGAATATTTGTTGTTCGACGACCACCCCGCCAACGCCACTCCGTAAACCCCCATTGAAGTGACGCCAAGAATCAACAACACTCCAATGTTCACGTCGGTGATCTGGAACGGAATGGCTTGGCCTCCAATCCAGACCCAATTGCCGAACGGGATTACCGCGATCGAGGTGAGCGCGAGAATCACCGCAATCAGCGGAGCCGCCAGGAACAGCGGCTTGTAGACATGGGGCGGCGTGAGATCTTCTTTGAACAGAAACTTGAGTCCGTCGGCTGCCGGTTGTAGCAGGCCAAACGGGCCTACGCGCGTGGGTCCCCATCGATTCTGCATGTGGCCCACGACCTTGCGCTCCAGCCAGACGGTATAAGCGACAGCAGTGAGCAGAATGATCAGCAGGACCAATGACTTAAACACCGAGACGATGATGAAAATCCAAATCGGCAAACTCTTGCTTCCTCTCCAAATTCCCGCGCCAGTATTCCGCGCTCAGATTTCCCTCAGTCGGCCGCTACTTCCGACGGCTTAACCTCGTGACTCTCCAGTACCGACTGTAAAGCGCGCGAGTAGCGCCCCAGCGTGCCCGACGTAAACAGCGTGTCATTGGCGGGATCGATCGCTGAATCGCTCACCGCAACCGCGCTCGCCGCTGATTCCAACCTCTGTTGCGGAACGCCTCCACCCGCGTTGGCTAGTGAAGTATGCTGGCTATTTCCGGCCAGAAGATTCGCACGCGACACGTCATAGCCGGGAACCAATCGCTGAATCTCGTCGAGAATGGCCATCGGATCGAGCGGGCTGAGCTTCGGCTCGAGCCCCTGCATCTCAAGCCACACCGCGTGCCGGTCGGCTTCACCCGACTGCGCCCCGCGTGACTGACCCATGTCGGCCCGAGTTCCACCGCCGAACGGCACCAAAGTGTGGACGTCGAAGCCCATCGCATCAGCAATTTGGACGATCATCTCAAAGTCAGATTTTGTTCCCGTGACTTCGCCTGCTTTCTTCAACAGTTGCACGTCGCCGCAAGTGTTAGTGACAGTGCCGGATTTTTCGTAGGCATTCGCCGCCGGCAAAACCACGTCGGCGATTACAGCGGTCTCGGTCAGGAACATGTCCTGCACCACCACGAAGCTCTTCGAGAAAACAAAGGGATCGATATCGAGACGCCCCACGGGATTCGAGCCCACCACGTGTAAAGCTTTAAGCTTACCGGCTTTCGCAGCGTCAATCATTCCGCCTAGCCCCAGGCCCGGGCCCTTCGGAACGTTGGTCCACTCCTTGTGGAACGGGTGGGTGCCTCCCGTCGCGTGATAGCCGGGGAGCAAGTCAGGGTAAAGGCCCATGTCCGCCGCGCCACGGGAGTTGGAGTAGTCGGCCAGGCAGATGAACTTGGCCCCAGGTAGCGCGGTCACCAGGCTCCCGATGTCGTCAGCCCGGACTTCGGAATCGAAGATGACGACAAGATTCTCTTCCTGCTGCAGCTTCGCACGAAACGCCAGGAAGTCGAATGACTCGCCCTTAGTCGCGGAGAAGGCCGCCAGGGCATCAATGCCAGAGTCTCCGCCCGCCAGGAATGCAGCAAACTTGCCTTCTGTTCCCGCCGCAATCTCCGCAAACTGCGTGGCCTGCCGCCGCAACTTGATCGCCTTCGAGTTCACCACGTACAACCGCGCGCGATGCAGGCGAACATTGTTGCGAATCTGGTAGGCGAGCAGCGGATGCTGTTCGGTGGGATCGTTGCCAATCAGCAGAATTGCGGGCGCGGTGAACACATCGGCCATCGTCGCCGTGGCGTTTTCCTTACCGCGAGCCGCTGCCGCAAAAGCAGGGAAATCCGCAGTGCGGTGGTGGTCGACATTATTGGTTTTCAGAACGACGCGGGCGAACTTCGAGAGCAGGTAAGCTTCTTCGTTCGTAGTGCGCGTCGAACCGATGACGCCGATCGCCTGTCCGCCGTCTTTGTCGCGAACCTCAGCGAACCTCTTGCCGATCAACGCGAAAGCTTCTTCCCACGTCGCAGGAGTCAACCTGCCATTCTTGCGGATGAGCGGCTGCTTCAACCGCTCTTCGTGATTCGCGAAATCGAACGCATAGCGGCCCTTGATGCAGAGAAAATCGCCGTTCGTGCCGCTCTTGTCGCGGTTATCGCCACGGACAATTTCCATGCCCGTATCGCCGCGCCGCACGCCCAGCGTCGTCTTGCAACCGTCTCCGCAGTGGGTGCAAACGGTGCCGACATGCTTCATTTCCCAGGGCCGCGTCTTGTAGCGATACGCGCCCGAGGTGAGCGCGCCCACCGGGCAAATGTCGATGCACATGCCGCACTCTTCGCATTCCAGATGATCTTCTTTATTGGGCGCGATGATCGAACTCACGCCCCGGTTCTGCACTCCCAGCGCCCAAACATCCATAGCCTCGCCGCAGACGCGCACGCAGCGGTAACACAGAATGCAACGCGGCCGGTCGAAAAACACAATCGGAGACCA
>JBEKDY010000028.1:0-24214 GCA_050014115.1 Candidatus Sulfotelmatobacter sp.
CGGAACCAGGTCATCTGCCGCTTGGCGTAATTGCGGTGAGCCTGCTGCGCCGCCACAATAGCCTGCTCGCGGCCAAGTTCTCCACGCAGAAACTGGACGGCCTGTTTGTAACCAAGCGAAGCCAAGGGTCGTGCCTCCGCACCATATTTCCGCACCAGACCCTGCGACTCTTCCACCAGCCCCTCCTCGAACATGCGGCGCGCGCGCTGGTTGATGCGCTCGTAAAGCGCCTCGCGTTCGGGATCGAGCCCGAGCCGCAAAATGCGGAAGCCGCGGAGCGGGTCGCGCCCCTGCCGCTGCAAGAGTTCAGACATCTTCTGCCGCGATCCTTTATCTCGTGCGGTCAGGCATACCTCGATCGCGCGGATCAGCTTGGGCACGTCGTTGGCATGAATCTTCTGCGCCACAACGCGATCGAGACGCACCAGAATCCGGTGAAGATGAGCGGACCCGCGGCTCCCGGCCCGCTCGCGCAACCGCTCGCGCAACGCTTCCGAGCGCCCTGGACCGGGGAAGAGACCATCGAGAAAGGCGCGCAAGTAAAGTCCCGTTCCCCCAGCCACGATCGGCAAGCGCTTCCGCGCGGTCATCTCCCGTACCACCTGCCGCGCCTGCCGCGCATATTCACCGGCCGTGATGTATCCGGTCGCGTCAACCACGTCAAACAAATGGTGAGGGGCGCGGGCGCGCTCCGCGTGTGTAGGCTTGGCTGTGCCGATCTCAAACTCGCGATACATCGCGACCGAATCGCAATTCACGATCTCGCCGCCAAAGCGCTCAGCCAGCGCCAGCGACAAAGCCGTCTTTCCGCTGCCCGTCGGTCCGAGCAGCACCAGCAGCAGCGGCTCAGCCAGCGCCGCGTCAAGACGCACGTCATCCACCATCCGCTCCACGCTCAGCGCAAGCTCCAGTGAATCGCATGCCAGTAGCGGATGACGGTAATCGCCAGCAGCAGAAACGCAATCAGCAACAGCCCCGCAGTCTCGGTGGCATAAATCGCGTGGCGCTGGTGCCTGCCATCGGAATCGTTCTGCCGCTCAGAATCGTGAGGCTCGCCGGACACGCCAACATTGTAGCCCCGCTCGCGCAGAGACGGCACTCTGCTTGTGTGAGAACGGGCACTCTTGCCCGTTCGCTGAGCGCATCTCGGCCGCCTTCCTGCGCAGCTCCGGTGCAGATGCCCGGCGTTTCTACGCCGGTGCTAAACTACGGCCTCATCCATCCCCGTGCCGCAAAACAACAGCAAAATCGCCCGCTTCGGAGTGTTCGAGCTCGACCTCAGCGCCGGCGAACTCCGCAAGAACGGCCGCAAGCTTCGCCTGCAGGAGCAGCCCTTCCAGATTCTCGCGCTCCTGCTCGAGCGCGCCGGTGACGTGGTCACGCGCGAAGAACTACGCCAGAAACTTTGGCCCGCCGACACGTTCGTGGATTTCGATCACGGACTGAACACCGCCGTGAACAAATTGCGCGAGTTGCTGGGCGACTCGGCGTCCAGCCCGCGCTTCATAGAAACCCTGGCGCGGCGCGGCTACCGCTTCATCGCACCGGTGCAAAGCGAGACGCAAAGTCACGCGCAGCCAGCCGCCCAACCCTCGGCCCCTGCGGAACAGGAATCGAAAAAGAAATCGCAGCAGGAAGTTGATGCCAGCGCTTTGCACCCAGGCCTCTACGTTCCCATCCCGCCGCGTGACCTTACCCGCAGCCTGTTTGCCCTGATTCAGGGAATGTACTTGAGCTTCTACCTGTCCGCGCTCTTTCGCCTGCACACGATCCAGAACATCGCAGATTCATTTCTTCCCGCCTGGGGACCCACGGCGCTCGCCGGGGTCGTCATGATCACTGCGGGCGTGGGCATCCCTCTTCGCTGCTATCTACTCTCTGCGGTCGGCTTCGACCATCAGCAGCTTGCCGAAAAATTCCAGAAAATGTTCCCGTTCATTCTTGCGCTCGACCAGTTATGGGCAGTGTCTCCATTCCTGTTGATTTCGAAGATCGGAATCGGCGCCGCCTTCGCAGCCTGCGCGGCTCTGCTTTACGTCCCATTTTCCGAGCGGACCCTCATCCGCCTGGCCTATGTTGGTAGACGGGCGCGACCGTAGTTCTTCAATCAATCTTTCCGGCGCAGATAATTTCCGGTTGAACGATCCGTGGAACCAATCTCACCAATCCCTCGTATCTTCGTCTAACACGGTCTACCATGCCGAAGCAGGAGTGTGCCCTCACCCGGCCGGAGAAACTTAATCTGGAGAAACCTATTATGAAACGCATCACGGTAATTCGTGTTTCCTTTGCGATTCTGGCCCTCGCGCTCGCAGCCCTGCCGGCGCGCGCGGACGAATGGTCGAAAACTTTCAATCTCACCGGCAAGCCCGACCTGCGCGTGGAAACATCCGACGCCAATATCCGCGTCGCCACCTGGGACCAGAACACGATCCAGGCCACGGTCACCACCGTGCGCTACAAGATCGGCGTCGACGGCATCAAAATCGAAGAGCACCAGACGGGCGACGTGGTCGAGCTTGACGTGCGCTACCCGCACACTCACGGTCTTACCATCGACTGGGGCCAGCGCCGCGTCGACATCATTATTCATATGCCGCGCGAGGGCAAGGTCAACCTGCGCACCGAGGATGGCGAAATCGAAATCGCCAGCTTCAAGGGCGAAATGGACTTGCATAGCGGAGACGGATCCGAAACCCTCGATGCGGTCGACGGCAAATTGCGCGCCACCACCGGAGACGGCCACATCCGCGCCAACGGCCGCTTCGATGAGCTTGACTTGAAAACCGGCGATGGACACGTGGAAGTGCACGCGGCTGCGGGCTCGTCCCTGAACTCGAGCTGGCGGCTCGAAACCGGCGACGGCAACGTCACTCTCGAAATTCCCGGAAACATGGCCGCGGACATCGACCTGCACACCGGAGACGGCCACATCGACCTCGACATGCCGGTCACCACCGAAGGCAAAATCCGCGAGAACGAAGTTCGCGGGAAGCTGAACGGCGGCGGGAATCTGATGACCATCCGCACCGGAGATGGTTCGATTCATTTGCGCAAGGGATGATCCGTTTTTCGCGTCCGTGAATGACTGGCGTTATACTCATGGGTCTCACCGATTTCGATTTCATGACATGATTCGTTCGCTTTTCTGCAGGGGCTTGAAAAGCGGACTAGAAAAGGTCTCCCCATGGCAAAGCTACGCACCGGCTTTCTTGCGTTCGCTCTTGGTTCAATCTGCTTTTGTCTTTCGCTCGCCCACGCCCAGCAACCCGCCGCCAAGTCTGAGCCCGTGCTCGACGTTTCATCCATGGACAAGAGCGTAGACCCGTGCGTGGATTTCTTTCAGTATTCCTGCGGCGGCTGGATCAAGAAGAATCCAATTCCCGCGGACCAATCGAGTTGGGACACCTACTCCAAAATGCAGGATGAGAATACCGCGCGCCTGCGCGCCATTCTCGACGAAGCGGCCGCGGGTGGCCCCGGACGCGATGCCGTCACCCAAAAAATCGGCGACTACTACGCCTCCTGCATGGACGAAAAAACTATAGACGCGGCCGGCATCAAGCCGCTCCAACCTTATCTGGACGCGATTGCCGGCATGCGCACGAAAGCGGATCTGGCTCAGGTCGCGGCGAACGCCACCTACACTTCGCATTACCGGCGCAGCACGTTGTTTCTCTTCGGCTCGGACCAGGACGCAAAAGATTCTACCCAGGTGATTGCGTCGGCGTTCCAGGGAGGTCTCGGCCTTCCCGACCGCGACTACTACTTCAAAGACGACGCGAAGTCCCAGGAACTACGCAAGCAATACGTGGCGCACGTGCAGAAGATGTTCCAGTTGCTGGGGGACAAGCCGGAAACTGCCGCAACCGAGTCGCAAACCGTAATGCGGATCGAAACCGCGCTGGCCAAGGGCTCCATGACCCGCGTCGATATGCGCGATCCGCAAAAGCTTTACCACAAAATGACCGCGGCCGAGCTTCAGACTCTGGCGCCGAATTTTCAGTGGAGCACATATTTCACCAAAACCGGATTGCCCGCGCTCGCCAGCCTGAACGTAGCCACTCCGGATTTTTTCAAAGCCTTGAGTCAGGAAATCGACAAGGAAGATCTGGCGAACTGGAAGACTTACCTGCGCTGGCACCTGGTGCACGCCGCCGCTCCGCATCTTTCATCCGGCTTCGTGAACACCGATTTCGAGTACTACGGGAAAACGCTGCAGGGCCTGCAACAGATCGAGCCGCTCTGGAAGCGCTGCTCGAAAAACGTCGACAACCAGTTGGGCGAAGCTCTGGGCCAAGCCTACGTGGCCAAGTATTTCGGTCCCGAGGCCAAGCAGCAGGCGCTCAAGATGGTGAAGGAAATCGAAGCGGCCATGGAGCAGGACATCAACTCGCTAGGGTGGATGAGCGCCGCCACCAAGCCGCGCGCCCTCGAAAAACTGCATGCCGTCGCCAACAAAATCGGCTATCCCGACAAGTGGCGCGACTACAGCAGACTTGAAATCATCCGCGGCGATGCCATGGGCAATGTTCTGCGCGCCGACCAATTCGAGTTCAATCGCCAGCTCGCAAAGATTGGCAAACCCGTGGATCGCGGCGAGTGGGGCATGACTCCGCCCACGGTGAATGCGGAGTACGACCCGCAGCTGAACGACATCAACTTCCCGGCAGGCGTGCTCCAGCCGCCGGCGTTCGATCTCACTTCTGACGCCGCGCCCAACTACGGCGATACCGGCGGCACCATCGGCCACGAACTCACTCATGGGTTCGACGACGAAGGCCGTCAGTTCGATGCTCAGGGAAATCTGCGCGAGTGGTGGACTCCCGACGACGAAAAAGAATTCGTCAAGCGCGCTTCCTGCATCTCCGACCAGTATTCCACTTACACGATTGTCGACGACATCAAGATCAACGGAAAGCTCACCCTCGGCGAAGACATCGCCGATCTGGGCGGCTTGATTCTCGCCTACATGGCGTGGAAAGAAGATACGAAATCGCAGAGCCTCCAGCCGCTCGACGGTCTCACGCCCGATCAGCGCTTCTTCGTAGGCTATGGCCAAAGCTGGTGCGGCGAGACCCGGCCCGAAACCATGCGCATGCGCGCCACGGTCGATCCGCATTCGCCCGAGAAATACCGCACCAACGGCGTCGTCTCAAACATGCCGGAGTTCCAGCGAGCTTTTCACTGCAAAGCAGGTTCGCCGATGGTGAACGAAAACCGCTGCCGGGTCTGGTAAGAAAAAACCGCCGTTCGGTCGTTGACCGTCGGCCCTTCGTCGTTAGTGGTTAGTCTTCACGATCGGATTTCGGGATCAGTTTGCGCAGGGTACGGGATGGGTTTGGGAAGGGCACGGCTTCAGCCGTGCCGTAAATCGCCACCACTGACGCCGGGCTTTAGCCCCGGGGGCTTTGGCTCATGTACGGCTTCTATTGCCTTCTGTCCCTTGCCTCCCTGAGCAGAATCATCCGCATCGAGATGCCACGGCTATTACTGCAAGTCGTTCTTGTCGGGATGAGGACCGAGGTAATAGTAAGTGAAACGCAGGGCCAGGTATTGTCCGCCAAACTCACTGGGCAGCGGAGGAAACGGATTCGAATCCGTAATACTGCCCCACGCGGGACGGTCGAGGGCAACGTCGCCAGAGGACGCGACCAGCTTCATTCCAGCCACCTGGCCATCTTTGGTAATGGCGAACTCAATCACCAGTTTGCCCTTCTTCAGTTCAGCGGATTCTGGAATCAGGTCGTACCAATTCTTGCGAACGTCCTGCACGATGCGTTGCAGATAAGGCCCGAAATCCACCCCCATGGTGTCGCTGAGAATCTCAGCCGGCCCCAACTGCCGCCCCTTTGCGCCAGTATTCAGTCCGAAATCTCCCTCCTGCCCGCCCTGTCCCGCGGCCCTCGAAGCCGCGGCTGCCGCGGCCGCTTGTTGCACCGCCGAACCCGCCGTCATGGTGCCGGCATATTTGGCGAAATCATTCACCCGGTTGTTGGGTCGAGCGGGAATCTGCAATCGCGCGAGCGCATCGGAGTCGCTGGGCGGATGCGTCGCTGGCTGACCCGGCTGCGCCTGCGGCTGATTTTGCGCCATCGCCGGCGGTTGCTGCGCGGCCGGCTGCGGCGCTCGTGGACCCGTCAATCCCGGAGCCCCCGGCGGAGGAGTCGCCAGAATCTTGCGCAGTTCCTTGGGATCCAGTTCCGGATGGCGTGACATCGCGATCCGATCTTTATCGGACATCACGTTGGTCTTCGGCCTGGGCACCTTCTGCAAATCCGAAGGCAGCGCTAGAAAGGTAACGTCCTTGCCGCTGGTTAAATCCTTTGTGGACACGACCACAGGCGAACGCCACGGAAGATATTTCTCAATCAGATTCAGGTTCCACAACAGGATGAAGAGCACCAGGTGGACGATGACCGAGATCCACGCCGCTTCGCGCTTCCGCGAACGCGACAGATCGTCCTGCAACTGAATCAGCAGATGCGGAACGTTCGCATCGGGAACGCGATAAGCGGTCTCCCAGTCGCGCACGTCGTAGAGGCCCAACTGCTCCGGCTGCGGCTTTTCCGGCGGGGCAACCGGGTCTTGGAATGGAATTTGCGTGATCGGCATGCGCTGGCGCTAGCTCGTCTGGCTCGTTAGACTGCGATTCCCCCCTCAACGTTGCATCCGGCCTTCGAGGCATGGCGCAAGCGAAGTCTTAGGGCCAGTTACCTCTCATTTTCGCATCTTTCCCAGGATTCTCCCACCAGCAAATAGCCTGCGCCTTCGCCGTGTAAACATTTGTAAAAAGTGTAGCCGGATCAGCCACTTGCGAAGAAGATGCTGCGAATCAGGACGACTTCGCCGTGACCGGGAGATTCACGCTTTGTCCGTGCCGGCGGATTGCGTCAACAATGTCGAGGGCCAGGGCCAGCGCGCGGTGGCCGTCCTCCAGGGGTACAGCGGGCGTGGAACGCGTCTGCACCGCGCGCAGAAACGATTTCAGCTCCGCATGCAGCGGCTCCTCGGAAGCTACCGGCGGTTTGCTGACCGCAATCTGAGGATTCACCGAGGGCGTCCCAGCGGCGCTTTGTCCTCCGCTGTTCTGTCCAGCGTCGTTCTGCCCGACGGTGAAAACCAATACTTCCTGCCGCCCGTAGTCGAGCGAGATGTACTGGCGCGGCTGGAAAAAGCGCAGTTTTCGCACTCGCTCCGTAGAAACCCGGCTCGCCGTAAGGTTCGCCACGCAGCCCGATTCAAATTCCAGCCGGACGTTCGCGATGTCCACTTTCCCGGAAAGAATCGGCAGACCAACAGCTCGAACTTCCTTGACCGGAGATTTCGCAAACGCCAGCACAATATCAAGATCGTGAATCATCAGGTCGAGCACCACATCCACATCGAGCGAACGCGGCGTGAAAACGCTGAGCCGGTGCACCTCAAAAAACATGGGCCGGGTGAGCAGCGGAGTGGTCGCGCGCACGGCAGGATTGAAGCGCTCCAGGTGCCCAACCTGCGCAATGCGCTTGTGCGTGGCACACACCGCCAATAATTCGTCGGCCTCCGCAAGCGACGCAGCCACCGGCTTCTCGATCAGAACATCGACGCCTTTCTCCATCAATTCGCGCGCAGTGACAAGATGCTGCGCCGTGGGAGCGGCCACGGAGGCAGCCTGGATCTCGCTGTGCGTAGTGAGCATTTGACTCACCGAGCCAAAAGACCGGCATCCAAATTCGCGGGCCACCGCATCCGCCCGGTTGAGATCCGGATCGACCACTCCCACCAACCGAACGGCTTCCCCCTGCTGTTCGAGTTCCTTATAAACGCGCGCGTGGTTGCGCCCAAACACGCCCACCCCAACCACCGCGACCGGAATCGAACTCGGCGATGACAGAAGAAATCTCCAGCGGCCAGTTGCCGGAAAAGATTGTAAACGCAAAGCAAGGAAAGAGCATCCGGAATGGCCACTAAAACTGGCCCCTGATCACTGCCCGCTGGCCACTGCTGTTCAATTACCAACTTTTCACTTGGCGCGAGCTTTCGCCTTCTTCAAAATCGCAATCTGCCCCGCATGATAGAGCTCATGCTGCGCCATGCCATGCAGCATGTGATAGAAATCGTAGCGCTTGCCCGGGACGCGGTCGCGAAGGCGGGAGTCAGGCAAAGCCGCTACGCTTTTAACCAGTGCCCGATGCGTGCGCGTCATCTCGGCCACCGCGTTGCGCCAGGCCGCGGGCCTGGGAGTCGTGAGGGGCGGAAAATTGGCCGTGCCCTTAGGCTGGCATTTCTCCCCGCTCAACCGAACGAGAGCCGCCCCATCCCACGCCGCAACGTGCAGCACCAGTTCCCAGATGCTGTGCGCCTCAGCCAGCGGCTTGGCCGCTGCTGTAGCAGCGTCGACGTCGGCCAGCAGTTCGAGCAGAGCCGGTCCGTGCCACGCATCGCCGTCAAACGCGCGGCGAAGCTGGTCGGCGATGCGGGCAGGTTCAGCCAACTCGGCCCCAGGCTTCTTCTTCATTATTTCGCGCCATTTCCCTGAGCTGAATCGGCAACCACCACGATCTCCCCGGCGTTCGCCGCCTCTAGAATCGTCTCCCCATCCAGCAGCAGGCATTTCCCTGCATCCAGCGCCAGGCACGTCGCGCCCGCCTCGCGCATCACTTCAATCGTTTTCACCCCGATTACCGGCACGTCGAAGCGCATATCCTGATTCGGTTTCGCGATCTTTACCACAGTCAGCGCGCGGCTGAGCGTGGAAGCGTCGCCCTCCAGCGAACGCATAATTTGCCCGGCGCGTTCAATCGCGGCATCGGTGCCTTCCATCGCTTCCACCGCAACGCACGCCGAGTCGGCGATCACCACCGTCTGCCCAATGTCATGCTGCGCCAGGTCCCGAGCCACGCCTCGTCCGTACTCGATATTCTTGCGTTCCCGCTCTGTGGGAGCGCGTCGGCTCAGCACTCCCGGTTTGACCAGCAGCGGCTCCAGCAGCCATGTGGAATTCTCCAGCCCAATCCCTTCGTCGGCCAAAACCTTCGCCACGGCGCCGAGTAAAGAATCCGTATTCCGCGTAGTCAACGAAAGCAACAGCTTGGCCAGGCGCCAGTCAGGACGAATGCTGGAAAAAATCTGCTTGTGCCGGACTTGTCCCGCCATGATTGCCCGGTGCACGCCCTCGCGCTGAAAAATCTCAATCAGCTTCGAGAGTTCGCCGAGCGAAAACCAGTGAACCGCCGCCGCCCCGCGCGATTCAATCTCAGGAAAAGTCTCTTCCTTAATCGCCGCCACCACCACTTCATATCCCTGCGCGCGCGCCGCGTCGAGCACAAGAAACGGAAACTTGCCGTTGCCAGCAATGAGCCCAAGACGCTGCATAAGTCAATGGTCAGCCTTCACAAGTCAGTCGTCGGTGGTTTGCTGGCCACTGATCCCTGGCCCCTGGCCACTTATTTAATCACTCCCCGCTCTGAAGATTCGATAAACCGGATCAGCAAATCGACATCTTCCCCGCGATCCGCCTCCGCCTTCAGTTTTTCCAGCGCCTGCGACGTGTTCATCTTCGACGCCAGCAGAGTCTTGTAAGCGTGGTGGATTTTCCCGATGCGCTCCTTCGAGAATCCGCGCCGCTCAAGGCCAACTTTGTTCAACCCATAAGCATGCGTGCCACGCGCGGCGGAAGTTACAGAAAACGGCAACACATCCTGCGTAATCGTGGTGCCTCCGCCAATATACGAATGTGCCCCGATGCGCACAAACTGATGCACGGGGCACAAAGCCCCCACCACCGCCCATTCCTCAACCGTGACGTGGCCCCCGAGCGTGGCCCCATTCACCAGCATGGCATGATCGCCGATCACGCTGTCGTGCCCAACGTGCGTATAAGCCATGATCAGAGTGTGACTGCCCACTTTCGTCAGCCCTCCGCCTTTGACCGTGCCCCGATTGATCGTGACGTACTCGCGGATTTCGTTGTGCCCGCCAATCTCCAGCCGCGTGGGTTCGCCTTTGTAGGTCACATCCTGCGGCGCCATGCCGATCGCGCAAAACGGGAAAAAACTGTTATGCGCACCAATCTTCGTTGGCCCTTCGATCGCTACCTGCGAGATCAACCGGCAGTTCTCTCCCAATTCGACGTGAGGTCCGATCACGCAGTAGGGGCCAACCTCGCACGATGCTGGAACCGTGGCGCGGGGATCGATGACGGCGGTGGGATGAATATTCATCTAGGAGAATGTTCATGGAAGGTCGAATCGAGAAATTCCGCCAAGCGCGATCCGTTCGCCACCGTTGTTTCTTTGCGATCTTCGCGGCTCTTCTTTGCGACCTTTGCGGTCAAAAGCTTTTTCCGGATGCCGAAATCTCCGCTGCTTTTCTCTGCGTCCTCTGCGGATCTCCTCTGCGACCTCTGCCGTGAAAAGCTTCTTCACCGGCGTCTTCTTATCCCGCAGCGTCGTCACTGCCCTCATCCGCGCCCGAACCTCGACCGCGCGAACTGTCAATCAGCTGGCACGATACCGTAGCCTCAGCCACGCGCCTGCTGCCCACATAAGCCGTGCCCTGCATCTTCGCCGCCGTCATTCCCGGAACAACGCGCCAGCCTTTCACTTCCACCTCCAGCCGCAGCTGGTCTCCGGGGCTTACCGGACTCCGGAATTTGGCGCGCTCGATCCCCGTAAACACCATCACTTTATCCGCGCGGTCCTCCACTTCGGTCAGCAACAGCGCTCCGCCGGCCTGCGCGATCGCTTCCACAATCAGCACTCCCGGCATGATCGGCAGCCCCGGAAAATGTCCCGCAAAGAATGGCTCATTAATGGTCACGTTCTTAATGGCGACGATGCGCTCCTTGCGCTTCAACTCCAGGACGCGGTCAATCAACAGAAAAGGATAACGATGCGGAAGGATGCGCAGGATCTCGTGAATATCCAGCACGGTCTTGGCCGCGCCCGGCGCTTCCTTCACAGCAGGAGTGCTCTCAGTCATAATTCGCCCCAAACAGCTTGAAGATTATACTGTAACGCACAATGTGGGGACGGGCACTCTTGTGAGCCTGCCCTGAGCAAAGTCGAAGGGTCCGCCGGGCGCAGCTCGGCAGGTTCTCTTCGTCTCGGCAGAACGCTGACGCCGTACCATAAACATCACCCTCCAAACGAAAGAGGAGCAATGTCCAGCAAGAAATCGCACGCGAAGAAAGCACCCGCGAAGCAACAGCGATCCACCACATGGCGCGACCGCCTCCATTATTTCGAAGCCCGCCAGCAGGAAATGGTAGAAGCGGCCCGCGAACTGGTGGAGATCGAATCCCCCAGCGACAACAAACCCGCCGGGGACCGCCTGGGCTCTTTCCTCGCAGAAAAATTTCGTGTCATGGGCGGCGAAACGCGACCGCACCGCACCGAGATTTATGCGGATCATTTGCAAATCAATTTCCCCGGGCGCGGCAACGCAGCCCCGGTTCTGCTGCTGGGCCATTTCGATACGGTCTATCCCCTGGGCACGCTGGCGACCATGCTGTGCGGCGTTGCCGGGGATCGTCTGCACGGCCCCGGCGTCCTCGACATGAAGGCAGGCATCGTCCTGATGATGGAAGCGA
The DNA here is from genome assembly GCA_050014115.1 of Candidatus Sulfotelmatobacter sp. Lineage (GTDB taxonomy): Bacteria > Acidobacteriota > Terriglobia > Terriglobales > Acidobacteriaceae > Sulfotelmatobacter. The sequence continues at coordinate 11,579 of JBEKDY010000028.1, forward strand.
TTGCGGCCCTGAAGACATGGCACGGAGACCTTCCGCGCCCGGTCACAGTTTTTCTGGTGTCAGACGAGGAAGTCGGCAGCAACTCGTCGCGCGCAATTACCGAAGCCTTGGCACGAGAGTCTGCGGCCGTGCTGGTGCTCGAACCAGCAGCCGGACTCCGCGGTGCGGTAAAGACTGAGCGCAAGGGAGTTGGCGAATACACCCTGAAAGTCGAAGGCGTGGCCGCGCATGCCGGCCTCGATCCCGGCAAAGGCCACAGCGCCATCCTGGAGCTTGCCCGCCAGATCACGGCGCTCGCCAAGCTCAACGATCTGCGCCGCGGACTTTCGGTAAATCCCGGAGTCATCCAGGGCGGAACGCGCACCAACGTAGTGGCCGCCGAAGCCATCGTGAAAATCGACGTCCGCATCAAGAGCGCGAAACAAAAAGTCGGCATCGACCGAAAGCTCCGGTCATTAAAACCCTTCGACAAGCATTGCCAACTGCAGATCACGGGCGGCATCAATCGTCTCCCCATGGAGCGCATCGACGGCGTGGCCGCGCTCTACAAGAAAGCCCGCGAAATCGCCCGAGAGACCGGATGGAAGCTCGACGAAGCTTCCGTCGGCGGAGGCTCCGACGGCAACTTCACCGCCGGCATCGGCATTCCCACGCTCGACGGCATGGGCGCCGTCGGCGAGGGCGCGCACGCCGTCCACGAGCACATCGTCATCTCCGAGTTGCCGCGCCGTGCCCTGCTGCTGGCAGGCATGATCGAACAAGCATGATCGAATCGGCCGATCCCGGAACAATCCCATGCTCAAGTTCATCGTCGTCCTCTACAAGCATCCGGAACTGTCTCGCGAACAATTCCGAAAACACCTGCAGGAAGTTCACGGCCCTCTGGCCAAGAACCTGCCCGGCCTGAGGAAGTATGTCCAGAACTACATCTGCGCCGATCCCACTCGCACGCCAGGATGGGACGCTGTCGTCGAACTCTACTTCGACGACTGGTCGAGCATGGAAGCAGCCTGGGCAAGTCCGCAAGGAGCGGCCTCCGACGCCGACCTGCCCGCTTTCGTTGACTTGACTCGTACCACCTGGTCGGCTGTCGACGAAGTTATCGTTTTTGAGTGAAGTTACTGTTTTGCGGTAAAGACCAGGAAGTAGTCCATCTTATCGCCCTTCACAAAATCGTAGCTCTCGAGCAGTCGATAACCGGCCTGCGCCGCTTCCCGAATCACGACCTCGCGCCCCACACCGTGATTTTCGCCGTTGCCGTTGCGGTCGATGACCCCCACCTTGGCTCCGGCGCGAAGCGCAGTCCGCAAATTTTGCAGCAGCATCACCGGCTTTGCTATCTCGTGGTAAGTCTTCAGCATCAAGACGCTGTCGACCGAGTTCGCCGGCAGTTTCGGATCGTCCGCCTGGCTCAGAATGGTTTTCACATTGTCGATTTTTTCCTTCCGCAGCCGGTCCGCGATGTACTGAATAGCCTCGGGATTAATATCGACCGCGTAAACGATGCCGGCGTCGCCCACGCGTTTCGCCGCCCGAGTGGTGAACCATCCCGAACCCGCGCCGATGTCCGCAACCGTCTTCCCCGCTGTGATTCCGAGAATGTCCATCACGCGGTTTATCTGCAAACGCTCATCCCGTCCCGGAGACTCGAAGATCGAGAGATCACCGGTGTAAGGCTCGCTGGTCTTTCGTTGTTCGGTGGATCCTTGACCCGCACTCTGTGCGGCAACATGCGTCGGAATTTGAAATGACAGCAGCGCGAGTGTTAACACCACGCAAAGTTTGCGCATGACCTGCAACCTCCCGAAAGTTGTGCTTTAAGAATAGACTCCGAATTGAGCGCATGAGTGAGTCACGTCGGAATTAGATGCGCAGTAACCAATTGTTGCGCATCGCCTCTTTTGACTCCGAAGTTGGCATAGCCTAGACTCCTGACAGGGAGTCCTTTGGAGGAGTTATGGGTGAAGGCCTTTTTCAACCGCTGCATATTCTGCTGATCGTCGCCATCGCTCTTCTGGTTTTTGGCACCAGCAAGTTCTCGGCGCTCGGCAAGGGTCTCGGCGAAGGCATCCGTAACTTCAAGTCCGCAATGAAAGAAGGCGAAGAACCAAAGAAAGAAGAAAAAATAAAAGAAGAAGAGAAGAAATCCTAGCCTCCCTCGCTTCACCTCGAATTTCAAAACCGTCCGCAACTCAGAGCAAGCCCTGTTCACGCAACATCCGGTAAACCAGCGCCACCGGCAGTCCCACCACATTGCTGTAATCCCCTTCAATGCGCGGAATCCAGCGCGAAGCAATCCCCTGAATCGCATAAGCCCCAGCCTTATCCATAGGCTCACCAGTTGCAATGTATTCGCGAATGTCAGCCTCAGACAATTCGCTCATCGTCACAAGCGTAGTCTCGGAAGCCGCGATCACCCGCAGCCCGGCAGCTGTCAGCTGTTCGTCGACGCCTAATGCCGGCACGACCTGTCGCTCACTGGCCCCTGCCCCCTGACCACTGACCACTGCTAAACACACCCCCGTGATCACATCATGATCCCGCCCCGATAACAACCGCAACATGCGCTCCGCATCGCCGGCGTCCCGCGGCTTGCCGAGAATGTTCCCATCGACCACCACAATCGTATCCGCTCCCAGAATGCAGTCCGCGGGCCGGCTCCGGGACACCGCAAGCGCTTTTTCCCGCGCCAGCCGCTCCGCACAATCGCGCGGAGACTCCCCGTCGCGCACCCTTTCCTCGATATCAGCAGCCTGCACCACAAACGGAATACGCGCGTTGCGCAAAAGTTCCTGCCGGCGTGGCGACGCGGAAGCAAGTATGAGCATGCATTCTGATTCTAGCGAAGAAGTGTCGGTATCCAATTGCTGGGTCTGGGTCGAAAATCAACCCTCACCCCGCGATCAGCTCGATGCGATTCCCAAACGGATCACACACGTGGCACCGCCGCACCCCCGGAATGCCTTCGTCTTCCTTAGTGTCAACTCCCGCAGCACGCAGGCGCGAAGTCAGTCCCGCATAATCACGGCAACGCAATGCCGGATGCGCCTTCTTCGCAGCACGAAAGTCTTCTTCCACTCCAAGATGAAGTTGCACGCTGCCGCTGGCAAACCAGCATCCCCCGCGCTTCGCCAGCTCCGGCGGCTTGGGAATCTCCGCCATGCTGAGCAGGTCGCCATAGAACCCTCGCGCACGCTCTTCCTCACCCGCCGGCATCGCCAGCTGCACGTGATCAATTGCCGTAAAAGGCGCTTCAGCCATGCTCACATGCTAACCGACAACCGCAAGCCGGGAGCCCGCCCCTGTTAGAATAAAAGTTTAACCCGCATCGATCCCGCATCCTATGGACGCAGCGTTCCTCCGCAATTTTGCGATCATCGCGCATATTGACCACGGCAAGTCCACGTTGGCCGACCGCCTGCTGGAGCTGACCGGCTCACTCACCGCGCGCGAGATGCAGGCCCAGGTCCTCGACTCCATGGACCTGGAGCGCGAACGCGGCATCACCATCAAAGCTCACGCCGTCCGCATGATGTATACCGCGCTCGACGGCAACACCTACCAGCTCAACCTCATCGATACTCCCGGCCACGTCGATTTTTCCTACGAAGTTTCCCGAGCGCTCGCCTCGTGCGAAGGTGCCCTCCTGGTAGTCGATGCCTCGCAGGGCGTCGAAGCGCAAACTCTGGCGAACGCCTATCTCGCCATCAATCACGGCCTCGAAATTATTCCCGTCATCAACAAGATCGATCTGCAAAGCGCCGACATTCCCCGCACCAAAGAAATGATCGAAAGCGCCGTCGGCCTTGACGCCTCCGACGCCGTGCTCATCAGCGCGAAAACCGGTCAGGGCGTGCCCGACGTTCTTGAAGCCATCGTCAAGCGCGTGCCTCCGCCCAAAGGAAACCCCGACAACCGCCTGCAGGCTCTGGTTTTCGATTCCTGGTTCGACGCCTACCGCGGGGTCGTCGTGCTCACTCGCGTCTTCGAAGGCACGCTCCGCAAGAATGACAGAATTCGCCTGTGGTGGAATGGCACCACCTTCGACGCCGAAACTCTCGGCGTACTCACTCCCAAGCCCGTCGAGATCAACGAACTCAAGGCCGGCGAAGTCGGTTTCATCATCGCCAACATCAAAAATGTCGCCGACACCAAAATCGGCGACACCATCACCCACGACGCCAACCCCGCGCTCGAAGCCCTCCCCGGCTTCGAAGAAATCAAGCCCATGGTTTTCGCCGGACTCTACACCGTCGACGCCCACGAGCACACGCGTCTCCGCGAGGCCCTCGAAAAACTCCGCCTCAACGATTCCTCTTTTTTCTTCGAGCCCGAAAGTTCCGTCGCCCTCGGCTTCGGCTTCCGCTGCGGCTTTCTCGGCCTGCTCCACATGGAGATCATTCAGGAGCGCCTCGAACGCGAGTTCGCGCTCGAACTCATCACCACCGCGCCCGGCGTGCGCTACAAGATCTACAAGACTGACGGCAAAATGATCGAAGTCGATAATCCTTCGCGCTGGCCCGATCCCAGTGAAATCGCCAAGATTGAAGAGCCCGTAATTCTCGCGACTATCCTCACCAACGAAGAATACGTCGGCGGAATCCTGAAGCTGGTCGAAGACAAGCGCGGCAAACAAAAAACTTTCGAATATGTCAGCTCCTCGCGCGTCATGCTGCACTACGAGTTGCCGCTCAACGAAATCGTGCTCGACTTTTATGACCGCCTGAAGTCCGTCTCCCGCGGCTACGCTTCGCTCGATTACCATCTCGCCGACTACTGGGAATCGCCCATGGTCAAACTCGACATCCTCGTCGCTGGCGAACCCGTCGACGCGCTCTCCGTAATCGTGCATCGCGATTTCGCCTACGATCGCGGCAAGGCCCTCGTTTCGAAAATGCGCGAACTCATCCCCCGCCAAATGTTCGAAGTGGCAATCCAGGCCTCCATCGGAGCGAAAATCATCGCCCGCGAAACCGTCTCCGCCATTCGCAAAAACGTCATCGCCAAATGCTACGGCGGCGACATCAGCCGCAAACGCAAGCTCCTCGAAAAACAAAAAGAAGGCAAAAAACGCATGAAGCGCATCGGCCGCGTCGACATCCCCCAGGAAGCCTTCCTCGCCGTCCTGAAAGTCGGCGAAGACAGCAACTAGAAGTCGTGTAGGACGGGCACTCTTGCCCGTCAATCGTCCGCAGGGCGTTTTTTTTCTACTACTGCACCGGTCATGCCTGCAAACTGATTGTTGCCTCCAACTTTGCCTTCGATTTTCGGCTCTGATTTTGGGTGCTGATTTTGGGTGGCGCAGCGCTTCCAGCGCTGCGATAAACATCAGCCGCTGGGCGCACCGCGAGGAATGTTCGGAGCACCGTGGAAGAGCGGCGCTTCCAGCGCCGCGTGAAGCTCCAAACCAGCGCGGGGCTTCAGCCCCCGTGGTCGCATTTCGTACCCACATCGAGTCCCCGTCAGGACCCGTCGCTCAGAGGAAAAATCGATTTTGCGATTTCGATTTTCCGCATGCCGCGAGAGCGCGGCAGCCTCTCCGCGACGCCAAAATCAAGCTCAAAACGAAGGGACTAATCCTGCCAGATGTGCAAATCTCAAAAACGTGCCGATTCGGGCTGACTTGCGCCAAGCTGCATGTTAATCCCGTGTGAATTGCTTAACTGGTTACTACTCAGCCACTTAAAGCCCAAGTCTGACTCCCGGTCAAACCGGCCGCCCGGTATTTGCTTAAAGAAATTCTGAGAGCGGTTTTCAATTCCACAAGCTTTCCACAGGCCAACCTCAAATTCAGCAATCTCGCTGCAAGCTGAACTTCCTACAGTGTTTACGGTACGCTGGCTCGCGGCCTTCTCTGCCTTGGCGCTCACTCTTCCGGCCCAATTCCGCCCTCCGCAACTGTCTCAAATCTGGTGCAGTTCTTCAAAAATGCCAGATGGATTCTCCCAGTCGGACCGTTGCGTTGTTTAGCAATAATGATCTCCGCCCGCCCTTGCAAATCAGGATCATCCTGCTTGTAAACTTCTTCGCGAAAAATAAACATCACCAGGTCAGCATCCTGCTCAATCGACCCCGACTCGCGCAAATCCGAAAGTTGCGGACGATGATCCCCTCCCCGGCTCTCCGGAGCGCGGCTAAGCTGCGAGAGCGCAATCACCGGCACCAACAGTTCCTTGGCCAGCGCCTTCAGCCCTCGCGAAATCGCGGAGACTTCCTGCGTCCGGTTTTCGTAACGCTTGCCCCCGCCCGACATCAGCTGCAAATAATCGATGATGATCAAATCCAGCTTCCCCGCCGACTGCTTCAGCCGCCGCGCCTTGGCCCGCATCTCGCTCAGAGAAATGCCGGCAGTGTCGTCAATATAAATAGGCGCGTGCGCCAGCTGCTCCATCGCGCGCACCAACTTTTTCGTATCGTCCTGCCACAGCGAACCGGTCCGCATCTTGTGCGCATCCACTCGAGCCTGCGAACACAGCAACCGCAGCAGCAGCGCCTCGCGCGACATTTCGAGCGAAAACACTCCCACCACCTGCCCATCTTCAATCGCCGCATTCTCCGCAATGTTCATGGCAAACGCCGTCTTCCCCATCGATGGCCGCGCCGCAATAATCGCCAGATCGGATCGCTGCAGCCCGCTGGTCATTTCATCTAAGTCAGTGTAGTGCGTCGCCAGTCCAGTAATGCGCTGCCCGCGTTGCAGCAGCGCGTCGACCGACCCAAACGACTCGCGCACAATCTCCTGCACCCCCATAAACCCGCGTCCAATGCGCTTCTCCGACAGCTGAAAAATCGCAGCCTCCGCGTCGCTGAGCACATCTTCCGCCGCATCACTCTGATCCGCCGCCCGCGCAATCGCCGTGTTCGCCGCATGAATCAGCCCGCGCAGCAGCGCCTTATCGCGCACAATCTTGACGTAATGCTCAATCGACGGCCGGTCCGGAACCCCCTCCACCAGGCTCGACACATAAGCCACATCGCCAATCGCCTGCAGATCCTTATGCCGATCCAGCTCCTCAATCAGCGTGATCATGTCAATCGGCCGCGAAGTCTCCGCCAGATCCACCATCCGCGAATAAATCCGCCGGTGCGAATCCAGCGAAAAATCCTCCGTCCGCAAATGCTCCGCCGCCTGGTTATAAGCAAAGTTGTCCAGCAGAATCGCCCCCAAAATCGAGCGCTCCGCCTCCACATTCGCCGGAAGACTACTAATCGTGTATTCAGATGAGGTCGCCATGGTCAGTTCAGCACTGTGAGGCATTCGCCCATTTCAGCATAAGCGAACACAAAGCGAAACACAAAATGATTTGTGCAGAAGCTGTGAAGCCCGAAGAGATTCTGTGGAAGCCCCGCGAAAACCCGTCCCAAACAAAGCCCACACAACAAGAGTAGTGGCGCAGTACGAATTTTTCCGCGAACTCTGCGGCCCCTCCTCTGCGAACTCAGCGGTTAAAGTGTCTTGATCTTCCGTCCAAAAGATTGTGCATTCCGAAGTTGGTTGCCTTATTCGCGAGAATCCGCGCAAATCCGCCGCGAAAAAGGTTTGGAAGAAAAATTTGAAAACAAAAAAATGCGGCCCCGGCCAGCCACCGGAGCCGCATCGTCCGTGGATCTTCTGACTCACCTCATCCGCCACTCGCGCGGCGGGATGATGCTTCTGGCCCGTCAGCGCTCCCGAGGGAGTGCCGCATTTGCCAAAGCTAGCTGCACTCGCGATCTTGCGACCACAATGCGCAACCGCTGCGGGGGCCGGCAGCCCATTCCCACTCATGGAGCGGGATCGGGGAGGAGGCCGCAACGCCCGGGCAACCAGTTCGCGTTCGCACGCGCTTCCGATATGTCCCCCGGCGATTCACCCTCGAGAATCACCGGCTGCTGCAGGCCCTGCCGCAATCATCCGGCAAGCTCAGAAAACTCTCACGTTTTCGCTGCACCCACTCTTAGTCAGAACCCCGCCGCCCGCAATAAAAAAACGCTCTACTCTTGTGCGAAAACTGTGGACGAAAAGCCTTCCTTGTGGAAACCCGAGGAAAACTGAGACGACATGCCCGATCGTTCCCACGAACGCGATCAAGATGAGGCTGGGTGCCCCATGTCTCGCCGCTTTTGCGAGACGTGGGGATTTCCTGTTGCACCATCACAACCGAGGCTGCCCCGCCCTTCGCGATTTTCGAAGGGTGGGACACCACGGACCTGGACGATACCAGACGATGCGTCTGCCAGAAACTCAAGCGGCCAGCAGTCGAAATCCCCGGCCTTCGAAAACCGCGAAGACCGGGGCAGCCTCAGTTAATCGGATGCCGGCAAGAAAGAGTGGGCCAGCCTCTATTTCCTTTCACCGCTTCCGCGAATCGACACCGCCACGCTCCAGCCTCTGCTTGAAGAAATTCATCGCCGCTTCCATCCGCCCCGCAGCGCTCGCGGGATGACGCTGACCTCCGCCAGACTCCGCCCCCGCAGAATCCTCCGCGCAACTTTCGCCCTCCGCAGCCTCGCCATCCCCAGAGCCTTCAGTAGCAACTTCCGAAGCTTCCCGCAAAAGCTCCCACGCCTCGCGGTATTCTTCGTACCGGGCGTGATTCGATTTCGAACACAGCCCTACAGATTCCTTGCCCTCGATCTTGCTCGCCGGAATGATGTACCACGCATCCGCCGGAATCACGTACGCCGCCAAAAAATCAAATTCCCCGCGCGAGTACGCCTTGTTGTTCTTCTTCACGGCACAGGAGTAACCAACACCAGACTCCGCCACCGTCGACTTAACCTGCACTCCGACAAACCGCCCCGGACGCCCGATCACAAAATCGTAGCTCCTCGATTCTCCCCAAGGTTTGCTCACCGCCAATCCATGCTCGCTAGCCCGCGCCATAAACACCGACTCCACCCACTCCCCGCGCGCCTTCGGATCTTTGATAATCCGTGGTTTGACAATCCCCGGTTTCCGCTTCTTCATCCGCCCCGCCTCAGAAAGCAAAAGGCAGCATCCGTGAGAAAACTCGCGAATGCCGCCTTATGTTTCGATTCGACAGGAAAGAAAAGTCAAAGGCAAGAAAATTGAAAGAGAAAGTGGGAATGATTCCCAAAAGGGGAAATGCGACTGGGAGCGAAAGAACCGTACATACCTCATAGGATGTGATATCTTATAGGATGTGTGTTGAAGATTGTTCTCGATACCTCGGTTGTGGTCGCCGGACTGCGGACACGGCTGGGAGCCGGAAATGCCGTTTTGCGCCTGGTAGCTGATAGGCGGATCAAGCTGCTGGCAACTCCGCCGCTCTTCCTGGAGTATGAAGATGCGTTGAAACGTCCTGAGCATCGCCTAGCTCATGGTCTTACGCCGTTGGAAATTGACGAGTTCCTGGCAGAGCTGGCGGCAGTGATCGAGCCCGTCGAAGTTCATTTTCAATGGCGGCCGCAGACGCGAGACCCGAATGACGAGATGGTGCTGGAAGCTGCAATCAACGGTCATGCGGACGCGGTGGTCACATACAACGTGGCCGACTTTGCCGAGGCCGGCCAGCGCTTTGAAATCTCCGTGCTCCGCCCAGCGGAGCTGCTCAGGAAGGTGAAGCCATGAGTAAGGCAACGTATCCGTTAAAACTTCCGGTCTCGATCAAGAGAGCGGCGCAGCGCCTGGCGAAAGAAGATGGCGTGTCGTTGAATCAGTGGATCGCCTCGGCAGTCGCGCAAAAGGTGGGAGTCGTGGAAACCGCAGCCGATTTCTTCGAGAAGGGGGCGGGAAAGGCCACCGGCGCAGGCTTGATGAAGTTTCTGCGCACCGCGCCGAAGACGGCGCCAGAGGAGGAAGACGAAATACGGTGAATGTCCCGTCTGTCCCCTGAGTTCTAAGGAGTTCGCAGTTGGGATTCCCGCCCTTGGAAAGAACGCAAGGACGGGCCGCCCCGATCTAGTTACCGTCTATCTTCTTCACTTCGCGTTTTAGCCACCTCTGCCAGCGAGGTTTCATCGCTTCGGCGATGCACTCGACGATGAGGTCGTCTGCCTCGCCGTATGACGCGAGCGTCGTCACCTGCTTGTGCAGTTCCTCCGGCAGGAAGATCTGATGCGTCACCGTACCTGGCGGCTTGGTCTTCGGCATCTTATGAGTTCTTGTACTTCTGATACTTCGTATACTTCTCTATTGACATATACATCTCATTGGTATAAGAAGTCTAAGAAGCGAGGACCACCGCGACAAGACCAAACTTGTTGGGTGCAACGCCACCTACCTACAATGGGATGTGGCTAGTTGCGCGGCGGTGACGTTTGGGATTAGACTTCTGCGGTTTGCCGGCAACGAGTCGCTGGGATTGAATGGTTCTTTGTGAGTTTGATGCGGTAGTTTGAGGCGGCAGCGGTTGGATTCGAACCAACGGATCGGGTGTTTCCGGTGAAGGTGAGACCCGACCTGGCGATTTGCAGTCGCCCGCTATAAACCACTCAGCCACGCTGCCGTGTCAAAAGGCCGATGTGGTTCGAAGACATCGGCAAAACTGGAGGCCCGGACCAGAATCGAACTGGCATAGGCACCTTTGCAAGAGGAGCCGCCTATCCATTCGAGCCACCGGGCCGTCCGGTTTCCCCTGTAGTAACTGAAATTTCTCCTAAACGCAAGAGTTTAAGTACAAGGTGCTGTGGTGAGCCTGTGGAAAATACAGCATCTGGTATTACCATGTAAGTAAACATCGCTTACGGTATCGTTGCGGGTGCGGGTGCGGGTGCGATCGCGATAGGCGGATGGGTGAATGCGGATGAGTTGCTGGAAGGAAAGTCGGAAGTGATCAGCCGCGACGTCGCGTGAACGATCGGCGCGTCTGGACCGCTGAGGGATTCATGCGGTTCCTCGTAGTGTCGGGTCCGACCTGGATCGTGATCGGAGACGTCGGCGGCAGAAACAGTTCAACGTCGAAGTCCCGCGTTGATACCACCAGTGGGAAGCTGTTCGGCAGCCAAGCGACCGAAATGTAAGGCTGAGCACCAGAGGCGCCGGAGTCAACGGTAACCCGCGTGGTGAGGTTGGACACGTTGCTGGTCGCAGCACCGTACACTGCCAGGCCACTATACAGCGGCGACTCGCCGGAACCATCGCCGTGCGGCGGTTCGGTCTTCTCGGGGTGATCGCGGGGTTCAGGCCACTCGTAGACGGGCGCCGCGAGCGGCGTGAGCGAGTGCACCGTCGGTCGCACGGGCGACGTGGAGCAGGTCGCAAGTCCCGGCAAGAGGAGAAGCAGCCTAGGGTCCATAAAAAGACCTCCCTTAGCTTCCAAGATGCGGCCGACCGTCGTCAGGTCGCAGTAAAACGCAGGGGGGGCGCCTCTTCGCGCCGCCAAAACTGAGGCTGGCCCACCCCTAACTCCCCTTGAGCAATTCTCGAAGCGCCTCCCGAAACATCCTCACTGACCCATCGACGTCGCCGCTTGAATCTACTTGGAACCTGGCCGCCTGATAGACCTTCACGCGCTCGTCCGAATACTCGGTTTGCCTGAACTCCTCGGCATCCCGTCCGGGATGGCGCCTGTGGACCACCATCCACGGTGCCACGACCGCAATTGCGGACCGCCCCGCTCAACAAAAAAGCGCCGCCCCTCCGCCGTTTGGAGGGAACCTGCGCCCACGTCAACAACTAAATCGATGATGGTTGGAGTGCTTTCCGCTAACCGGAGGCACTCTACGTTCCGGCGCCAGCGGCCTTCCCAGCCCCCCAAGTCGCCGCCTCTCGCTCGAATGAGAGCCACGGAGCGATCGTCTTCGGCGTCAAGGTCGAGAACCCGCAGAGTGGGAAACTCCGGCACTACCCCACGCACGAGTGTCGATTTCCCGCCGTTGGACGGACCGACTACGAAGATCATCATTTCCGACGCACACCCCGCCGCTCACCATATCAAAGCAAAAGCCCCGAGCTCACTCGGGGCTTTCAACAATGATACCGAACGCTGTCCGTCAATACTTATGATAGTCCCTGCAAATAGCCTGTCAAGCGGTTTTGAAGGAGTCGAGTGACATCAGAGGGCGAGGGAGTCGAACCCTAGTGGCTGAAAGCCACTCGACTGTTTGACGGACAGCGTCCAGTACCCACTGGCAACACCCTCTAGACATCTGTCCGTGCGGCATCGATTGTATGGCGCCTCGACACAAATCCGCGGCGTGAAGCGCGAAAATTCTTGATACATTTCCGATTTGGGAATTCAAAAAAAGGCACGGCCGAAGCCGCGCCTTGTCGATGCTGTTAGGGGTCCTTCGACTGCGTGAGGCGATTCGCATTCGCGAATCGTCTCACTTCGCTCAGGATGACAACCCCTAGGTCTTAGTCTTTCACTCTTAAGTTCTTCACTCCTAGTTCTTCACTCTGAGTCTTTCAGCTTAGTCTTTCACTCCATCCATAAACGCCCGCAGCTTTCGCGATCTTGAAGGATGGCGCAGTTTCCGCAGCGCTTTGGCTTCGATCTGGCGGATGCGTTCGCGCGTGACTGCGAAGCTCTGCCCGACTTCTTCCAGCGTGTGCTCGCTGCCGTCTTCTAGGCCGAAGCGCATTTTGATTACTTTTTCTTCGCGCGGGGTCAGCGTGCGCAGGACCTGTCCGGTCTGGTCCTTGAGGTTCACGTTGATCACCGCTTCGGCCGGCGAGACTACGGCGCGGTC
>JBEKDY010000029.1:0-24176 GCA_050014115.1 Candidatus Sulfotelmatobacter sp.
CAGATCGTGCGCAGCTCGACGCCGTAATGGTCCGGCGCATGAAGAATGAGCTCAAGCTACGCTGGGATGGCGGTCGGCGGTTCGCCGAACGACGAGTCAAACACCTGGAGGTTCCGTACACACAGGAAGAAAGAGAAGGTCATCGCGCACTGCAGGAATACACGGCGTTGCGCACCAAGAATGCGAGCACCGCTGAGGAGCGGTTCGCCACAGTGAATTCGTTCTCAAGCTGCTCAAGAAACGTCTGTTTTCCTCGCCAGCGGCCTTTGAGCTCACTTTGGGAAAACACATCGCCTCCCTTGGCGGACGGAAGTCAGTGGCTACTTGGCAGCGTGAAGTGGCACTATGGGGAGGATTACGCAGATGATGACCAGTACGAGTCGGAGACCAGCGATGCTGTGGGGTCGGCGAGCCAGGCGCTTTCTCCGTTGTCCCAGGAGGAGCGAAAGCTACTTAAGCAACTGACCGATTTTGCCGCTAGGTCCAGCCAACGGCCCGACTCCAAGACCCAAAAGCTGGTTGACTGGCTCAATCAGAATCTGAAGTCAAAAGTTTCTTGGAACACAGAGCGAGTGATCATTTTTACTGAGTACAGGGCAACTCAAAAGTGGCTTTACGATTTATTGGCTCGTCATGATTTTGCTGGGGGAGGCCGTTTAGAACTCATATATGGCGGCATGCCCAGCGATCAGCGTGAGCGGATCAAAGCGGCGTTTCAAGCCAGTCCCGCAGATGCAGCGGTGCGTATCCTTCTCGCTAGGCGGTATGCACGGCGCAGTCAGGGTTTTCCGAATAAACGGGGTGGCTCTCCTTCGATTAATCACCGAGCGCTGTCTCAACGATGAAGAACGAGAGGGGCCACGCTGATGCCGAGAAGTATCGTCGCAACTCCGACACCAAGAGACGGGCCGGTCGATGTGTTTACAAAGGTTGCCACCACAAGCTGATTCCACCAGATGTGTTGCCGCCCTGGCTCCGAAAACGTCGCACATGCGTCGTTCACAACCAAACGAGGTAGACGTTATCGATATTACGTTTCTCAAAGCGTCATTAAGAACCCTGCCAGCCGGGGCGACGGTTCGACTCGCGTGCCTGCGCCCGCACTCGAAGAGCGAGTGATCGAAAAGGTCCTTGCTTTCCTGAGATCCGACGCAGACGTATTCGATCGGCTGAGCGCAGACCGTGAGAGTCCAGCCATTTCCAAGAAACTAGCGAGCGCTGCCAAGGCTCTTGCCGCATGCTTGCCTTCGCTTTCCTCAGACGGCCTTCGGGACCGCCTTGTCTTCTTTCTTCGACGGGTGGTCATCCGGGACAACAGCATTGAGGTCATGATCAGCAGCCGGGACCTGCGTCAATTGTTACAAAATGGCGATAAGGCCATTGCCGTCAATTCCTTGGGCGCGCGGAAACCATTCGGTGGAAACGATTTGATCAGTTTGATCGTCGAGGCGAAACGGAAAAAGCGCGGTGGCGAGGTTCATCTCGTCGTCCCCCCGAACTTCAGCAACCCGAGCCCTCGGCATCCGAAGGAGTCGTTGATAAAGGCCGTCGCTCGCGCTCACAGCTGGTATGAAAAAGTTATTCAGGGGCAGGTATCGGACATGAGATCCCTGGCTCAACTGGCTGGGCTCACGGAACGTTATGTCGGCAAGGTCTTCGCATGTGCGTTCCTCGCACCAGACATCATCGAATCGATTCTCGAAGGACGGCAGCCTCACGACCTGAACTTTGAAAAGTTATGCCGGCACGTGCCGTTGAGTTGGGTCGAGCAGCGCGCTCAATTTGGATTCTCTCCGTGCTCGACAGGGCATCGAGATGGCTCCGTCCAGTGATAACCCTCTCAGCGAATCTCCGCGCGGGTCTATGCGTAGCGCCTCAGTTCATTCTTCCGATCCACGACGGAAGCGGGCTTTTCCCAAACAAAAGGATCCAGCCGGTCGGCCTCCCGACTAGCCCACTCGATCCACTCGCGATATTTCGGTCGTTTCTCGGCGGGCCACGATTCTGATTTCGCCGCATACAACTATGAACCGCCGCATTTGTTCCGCACGCTCCCAGTTTTCCATCCACTCATCAAATTGTTTCAGCTTTTTCTCTTCTTCTTCGATGTCTTTCCGTAGCTGTGCCAGTTCCCGCGCTCGCTTCTGCTCTGCCAGCTCACGCTTCTTTTCCTCATCCGCCTTTTGTCGTAGTACGACAGCGTCCAGGTTGACGGGCTTTCCCACTGAGCTAACAAACATCAATCCGTTCGCGGGATTGCCTGAAAAGCATCGGTGCGAATCTAGTCGTCGCGCGAGCTGCGCGATGACCGGAACTTGCGCTTTGCTTTTGTCGGGTCTTCGGCTCGAGCGCATGTCCTCTCCAGAAAGACTGGGAGATCAGTACCTGCTGTCCGTCGTAATTCTCCCAGAGAATCCCACGCAGTTCGCCTTTGCGTACACCGCTACACTCGCCTAATCGTAGATTATTTGACTGTCAAAATCGCCCCCAACGAAGTGTCGAGGCCGCAAGCCAGCACCCCGCCTCTTTGCCCTACCGATTTTTCTTCGTGAACTTAAGTAATCTAGCCTATTGACATCCGCTTAATGCATATTGTTCGAAGTTTCACCCAGCCAAAATCTCAAGAAAGATCGAACCCAGGGAGTCTCATTGGGTTCTTGCCGCGCCTCGTTGTGACCGCTAGGAAGGTCATTGTGAGGAGAGCACCGAGGGAGTTTACCGAATGGGAAGATGCAGATATGCTCTTGTCTTTGGATTGCTAGCAGTGTGTTTGGCGCTGCGGCCCAGTGCTTTCGGGCAGATTGAGTCTACAACCAGTTGTCCGTCGGGACACCGTTATTGGGATGTCCTGAGTGTGATGATGATGGACCCGGGACTAGCCGCCAACTACCACATGGAGGGCATTACCGATGGGCTGCCTTCGGCGTACGTCTATACGATATGGGATAAGAATCAGTCCAAGATCTATTACGTGAAGAATCCGCAGGGTAATCCCTGGGATATCAATCTTTACGACTCGAATTACATTTACCAATGGGTCACGGAACTGGGCACCTGGAATGGTGTCAACCACTGGAACGACCCAACCAGCTGCAAGAAATTCAACAACGGCGGTCAGAATAGCTCGTCCGACCTCTCCATGCGGTGGGCCGCCCGGTGCGCGGTTCCGGGAGGAGAGAACAGTTCGTTCTGGAATCCTCCGCCTTCGACCCAGCCTAACAATACGAACTACTACACCTACGTGGACCAGGATCTGCAGAGTCCCGATCAGAATCTTGACTATTCCCGGCTGGAGTTGCTTGGCCCAGGCAGGATCGCAATCACGGACCATCGCGCAAATCCACCGCGGCCGTTTTCTGTTACGACTCTGCCGCTGCAATATACGTACAGCTGCAGCGTTTTTCAAAATACTAACTCGTGCAAGTTTCGTGAACTCTTTGAGTATGGCGTGGATACGGACGTGAATCCAGTGGACAAAGCCAAGCACAGCTATGGTTGGATACGCTGGCGCTACTATATCAATTCGACGGGGGGCGACCCAAATGTTCCGGCTAAATGGAAACTGTCGAATAGCTCGACGTCCGATCAGTTGATGGCTGGACAGGTCAGCATCAACTTCAAGTGCTTCTAGAGCGCTAGTCTGGATTCATTTCGATCTGGCGCGGAGGCAACGCTAACATTTCGGGATGCCGCGGACCCCGCCAGATCACGGTAAAACACTCGCCCTCGCTTTGAGGGCGCCAGATATTGCCATCTTCATATTTCAGCGAATAAGGAAAGAAGACCCAAGCCAGCACGGCCTGAGCACTGGCAGAACGAATCCCCGGCTTTTCAAGAGTTTGCTCCTGGGCGGGCAAAATGGGATTGGCCGAGGATCACTGGCGTTGAAGGGTCGCCCCAGGTCCTGGGGCGCCAAAAACATCTCGGATGTGAGCGTAAGGCTGACTATCGGCTTATTGCTTTTGTCGTACCGCAAGCCCTGGGGATGCAGATTGTGACCGCGACGTCCACGATTCAGGAAGTCGATCACGATCTCGTCTCCAACTTCGGCGCGAATGATTGGGCCGAGGATTCCCAGCCACTCGGGCCGTCGCTTTGGAGTCGTGAAGGTATCGTCTGTGTATTCGATAAAACGACTTTTATCCCATTCCAGCTTTCGCGACCACGGCCGCGGAACGAGATTGCCATTCAGCAAGTTGCGCCCGCTCGGAGCGTAGTTCCAGGAGACGTCTTCGGCTGCTATGTAGTAATGCCGAGTTTCAGCCAAGCAGGAGGAGGCGAACAAGACAAGCAACAGGCCTATCCTAAGGAATCGCTCAATTCTCGCGGGATCATTATCCCATTGCGAGGCTTATTCTGGAATCATCCCGAAACTCGGAACGAGCACTTCCGGCCATATTTGAGCATGGTCTCGGTCAGGGAGTCGGAGCGGCCAGGCTGCATTGGCCCGACGTGAGCTGAGCCGGCGGCGTCGGGGGCGTGGCCCAGGGCTCATTCACGAAATCAAAAAAATCCGTGCTCATGTCAGCCTGCGCAGCGTCGCGTTTGGTGAGCGGCGCCACGCCAAAACGAGTTTCGATGAGCTTCAGCATTGCCGTGTAATCATAGATCGTATGGGAAACGTAGTTCTTCTTGGCAAAAGGCGATATCACGATCATGGGCACGCGATAGCCGGTATAGGTAAAGTCGCAGGTCCCGGTTCCGATCTGTCCGGGGGCGTCGCAGACATCGTTGGGCTGCAAATCGAGTGGCTGAATACCGTCGGGACTTGGCATGGGCTGCGGCGAAACGTGGTCGTAGAAACCACCGAATTCGTCGTAGGTGAAGATCATTGCAGAATCTTTCCAGCTCGGACTAGCCATAAAAGCATTGATCAAGCCTGAGACGTAGCTGGCGCCAGCCTGGATATCATTCGGGGTTTCGGTATCGATGTCGTTGGGGTGCTCGTCCAGTGCCGCAGCCGAGGCTGGTTCGATCAGCGCGACCTGAGGGAGAGTGCCATTTTGCACATCGGTGGTAAATTGCGAAATCGGAACGATATTTTGCAGCAAAGTCGGGCTGTTAAGTATGGTCTGTTCGTAAGCGAACATGCTGATGTAGGAATTGCCACTGAGGCATGAGGAATCCGTAGGCGTGCAGTTTGTGCCTTCGGGATTCACGTAGATCTTCCAGGTGATGCCGGCGTTTTGTAGCGCCTCAAAAATCGTTGTATTCGTGTACCCAACGTAGGGATACACGTGGCCGGCAGACGTAGAGGACAAAAGGTAGGCGCGGTTCAGTTGCGTGCGGCTCATGACGGGAGTAAACCAGCGGTCGGAGGTGGAAAAACTGGAAGCCATGAAATAGTAGTAATTCAAATCT
The DNA here is from genome assembly GCA_050014115.1 of Candidatus Sulfotelmatobacter sp. Classification (GTDB taxonomy): domain Bacteria; phylum Acidobacteriota; class Terriglobia; order Terriglobales; family Acidobacteriaceae; genus Sulfotelmatobacter. The sequence continues at coordinate 5,362 of JBEKDY010000029.1, forward strand.
CCACCGTCAAAATACCCCATCGCGCGCAGACCGTTGGTATCGTTCAAAGCCGGAACTACCTGGCGTGCGTCATTGGCGGCGGTGACCACGAATCCATTGAGAGCAGCGGGATTAAGCCCGGTTGGATCGTTCAAGTCCCAATCGATATGAGCTTCATTCCAGAAGGGGCTGGGCTCTTCCGTACACAAGGATGCCATATGAAACGAAGTCACTAAAGTGGTGGTGTCCGGGATACATGAGGTATTCTGCGCCGCCGTCGTGCTGGTGGGCGGTATAAACGGATAGGCGGGATTGCATCCGGTGATTGCGGGAGCGGGTCCTTGCAGGGGCGCGATCCCGCTGACCGGGTTGAACTGTGGCAAACCGTCGAAGGACTGATCGGGGATGCCATTCTGAGCCCAGTATCCGCGCAGCGCACCGAAATAGTGATCAAAGGAACGATTCTCCTGCGCGAAGACAACAATGTGGTTGATGCTTTGCAGCGTGGCGGCGAAGGTTGCGGTCACGGACTCGGCTGCGCTCAGGGTGACGCTGCAGGTTGCATTGCCCAGGCATGCGCCGCTCCAGGCGGAAAAGGCATTGCCGGTTCCTGGAGTTTCGCTAAGCGTAACCTCGCTATTCTGCGGAAAACTCGCGGAGCACGTCGTCGGACAATTGATCCCCGCAGGAGTGCTGGTAACGGTTCCCGTTCCCGTTCCCGCCAAGGTCACGGACATGGTCACGGACGTGGTCACCGCGGCGGAGAAGGTCGCGGTCACGGAGTCGGCTGCGCTTAGGGTGACGCTGCAGGCTGCATTGCCTGTGCACGCGCCGCTCCAACCGGAAAAGGCGTTGCTGGTTCCCGGGGTTTCGGTAAGAGTAACCTGGCTATTCTGCGGAAAACTCGCGGAGCACGTTGTCGGACAATTAATCCCCGCAGGAGTGCTGGTAACGGTCCCCTTCCCCGTTCCCGCCAAGGTCACAGACATGGTCAGCGTGACGGGAGGGGGTGGACCGGCAACCATTCCGCGGCAACCGGCCAGAACAATGGTCAATAGGATGGATAACACCGGCCAAAACGCGTACCGAGGTTTCATTGCCGCGCTGCTCCTAAATAGAGTCCGACGTTGGATGAAACCGTGTGCAAGATGGTTGTTACTTAGCAACTTGGATCTCGGCGACCGTGCAATTGTGTTTGCGTCGGCAGACCGCGCCGTTCGCTACTCTAGCGACGGGAAGATCGTCACCGTATCCGGTGGACGCTGTATGCTGAAGTCCGGCATCGAGTAGAGAAAAAACATTCCCCGCTCTCGACAAAACTTCTCGGCAACAACGTCGCGGCTTTTGCGCGGACGATAATCTACCAAATCCCCTTGTCGTCTCCGGTAAGCCGGAGATTGACGAATGCGGCGGCAGCCAGCGCCGGCAATAGAGACAAACGCGCCGCCGCGCGAAACCGGAGCGCCGCTCCTGTTCCGATGAGTTGCTGCAGAAACAGTTGTGAGCCCTGTGGCAGCATGGGCACGCGCAAGAACTGTTCGCCCACATACGTGACCTCAGCCCCAAAGCGCGCTGAGCGAACCACAAATTCCGGCAGCTGGAGCGGGCCAGCTCCTGTGCGCTCGTTGTAGTCCGAAGTGATCTTCAGCAGCGTCGCTACCCCGGGCCAGATCGACCAGTGCTGGGAGGAATTGCGCAGTCGCATGAAATCCAGACGCCCTGCCCGCACCAGCCCCGTAAGGTTCACCAGGTCGGTGAGGCGAATGTAGAAATGGCGATACATCCTTTGCAGAGTCGCGAGTGCGACTTGTTCTTCTGGCGCCGGAACCCGAAACCGAAAAGGCCCTGCATCGCGCATTACACTGGTCTCTTCCAGGTGAGCCGGTAGGGCATCCTGCTCTCCGGTTTGTCCGAGGCAGCCCACATGGATCTCCACCAATCGCGATAGTCCAGGGATGCGAAAATTCCATTTGTGCGCCAGGCGATCACCCCAACTCTGCGCCTGTGGCTCGGCTCTCAGTTCACTCTGCATCACGCGCACCGTATCCTCTTCGGTGGCTGCGATAAAGAGATCGAGATCGCTGCCTATGTCCGGCCAGTGATCGAGGGTCTTGATCACGATCGGGGAATGCCCCGTCAGTTCAAGCGCGCTCACCACCTTATACAAGACTGTTAGGGCATCTCCGTTCTCCTGTTTCTCCACTTGCGCGAGATCCTCAAGACCGGCAAATCGCGGTGCGACCGCATCAGACACATTCCAATTCCCTAAGAGCTGCAACGTGCGAAGGCGTACGCGCTGCAGTTCGGCAAAGCTCAAAAACTCGGCCCACTCCTCCTTCGACTTGTGTTGCAATCCCGAAAGCGCGCCTTCGACCTGCGAGTTAGTTTCGCCTCGCTCCCCCTGCGGTGTCAGCGCATTGAGATGTAATACCGCCAGCGTCTCGAACATCGCAGCGGCGCGTTCTCTCCCCTTCTTCATGGACGTCCTCCGTGCGTGGTATCGGCTTTCGATTCGCTGCAGTGTGGCAAGCCGGGCTCAATCGCCGTTCCTTCCTCGTAATCGTTCCAAGTAGCGATCAAAACAAACGGTATGGGGTGTGAGGAGTTGTCGTTCTCTTCGAACAAGCGCAGGGTATCTTCGAACGTTTTTCCGCACCGGGCATCGATGTGCCGGTTCAAACTCCAGGAAGCCCGGGCGTCATTGAAGCCCGGCCACACTCCGCCCACCGTAATCTCTTCGGGATGTTTGGTTCGCATTTTCGTATAGAAATCGCTCAGATAATCTTCGCCCCACGCTTGGCCGTCCGGGTTCCAGCCTTTATGCCCGGGATTCACCCACGCGTACTCACCGTCGAAGGCTTTCACATACTGCGCCGGCGGTTCGTCCCCATAAATCAGCAGAGGCGGCGATTTCCACTGATTCACCTGCTGGCGCACCTGATCCCAATCCGTGTGACCGCGCTTGGGAAACACAAAAATGACGGGCCGCCCGCGATATAGCAGGTAGGCATCGCGTCCCGGAGCGCCGGGTCCAATGTATTTCTGGTAAGCCAAGTCCATCGCTTCCATGGCATCTTCAGTGGCGTGTCCGTTGTCATCCTGGGTTTCGTCGTACATCAGGACGACGTGAAAGTGCTGCTCGCTGGCAATTCGCTGCAGGAGTGCAGTACTTCGATCGAGGAAAGGACGCCGTGAGCCGTACCAATCCACCGCGAAGGCATAGATACCCATCTTCCGGGCATTCTCAATTTGCTTGCGCAGCACGTTCGGGTCCTGGCTGTTATAGCCGACGTCGATGTGCTCGGGATCGCCGAACCAGGGCTGGTAGTCCGCGAGGATCTTGGGATTGCCCGGCGACTGAGGGATGTCTTTGAGCGTGACATTCTTGGAATTCGCGTGAGTGCACGCCCCCGGAATGGAGTTCACGAACACGAGATACCCCAAAAGGGCATACTGGTAAAGTTTCATCGGCGATTTCCTGCTGTGGTTACGATGAGATGGGACAGTCAACAGTTGGCACGAAATTACGCGTCCGCAGCGTGCGCTCAGAAGGCCTTGGCAGAGACTTCCTCTAGATCGCGAACGTACCAGCGATCAGCGCCGGGGGTCATCAGAACCATATATTGCTGGGGCGCATTTTGCGTATCGATTAACTTGTTTCCGTCGTAGATCTGGATCTCTAAGTCGGCTTGGTCGATAAGCTGCATTGCAGATCCATCCGTTGAATAAAAGACTGCCTTCAGTTGGTGCCCGTGATCCACGATCCGGGCACGTAGACCCGCGTGATTTTGTTCACCGATTCTTCGCGCAAGGCGATCCTTGGCGATTCCTGTGAACTCGTCGCCGAGGACTCTGGCCCGACCGGACTCCAGGGCCTCCGCGAGATCACGCCACGCCATTGCATAGTGGCGCGCGATCGTCGTGCCTGTGAGTTCTTCGATGGGACGCGGGGCGAGTCCTGCCGCATCCAGGTGGACCTGAGGCAACGATTGGGCGCTCGCCAGAGCGCAAACCGCGACGGCGAAGCCCGCAACTTTAAGAAACTGCGGCGAGAATTTCTTGAATGCCACCGCGAGATGGGCGATGCTCGTCATAGTTTTCCGTTGAGGGCGACTTCATTGCCCAGCACCACGCCGCATGCGACGCCGATCTGTGCCGGCCCGTGAAGGCTGAACTGCGCTCGCGCTACACCCTTCTTGATCGGCGTGTCCACGGTGCTCTTACCCTCGCGATCAACCTTAGTGAATGAAACGACGGTGCCATCGGGAAGTGCATTGCCACTGCAATCGCGCACCGGATCAGTTTCGAGGGTCACTGCATTTCCGTTGGGGACAGCTTTCATCCGCAACCCGCAAGCCTCCGCGGCGACTTGTTGAATCACCCGCGCTTCTTCCACGTTGCCCAGAACTGCCGTCACCTGAACCCTACCCTCATGTGGAGTCGAATCTAAGCGCATCCAGGCCACACCCTTCTGCGTTGAACCTTGACGCGAGAAGCCGGCCCCGCTCTCCGGCGTGATGCGGAAATTCACCACGGCTGGAGTCAAAACCAGATTGAAGTACTGATCAAACACAAACGCAGTGGCATCAATCGACTGGGGAGTGGAGACCGGAACGCGCGAAGGACGCAGAAAGAAGCTCAGGTGCGCAGGCTTCGCCGCCTCTACCTGGAAGGCTGCGGAAGTGCATGATGATGAGTCACATAGGATTGCCCGATAGCGGCCCGCAGCGCGGACGTCGCCGGATTGAATCGCCAGATCACCGCCGAGAGTCACGCTGCGCTTCACAACATGATCAGGACCCAAGAAGTAGAGAGTGGCTTGCCCGGACCCCTCGGCGGGAATCGAGAAGCTCTGTCCCGCTTCCACAGTGGCTGGTACGTGCAGTTCAGCTGCCCCTGCCCCGGCAGACAATATGCCCAGCAAGACCCAGCCTGCCAGGCAGTTGCGCAATGCGAAATCGCTGTGCGTAGTGCGCTGCATGCTAGCTACTCGATCGCGAATAGTGATTCACGATGACACGATAATTCTTCAGCCGTCCCGCAATATCATCCGGAATGTCGACGGCAAATGGCACCGGCACCTGCGGCATGAGAGCCTGATCTACATAGCCATCCGACACCCAGATTACTCTTCCGGAGTTGTCGTAGTAGGCTGCCAGGACCTGCGCGATGTTGACGGGGCGTCCGCTTTCATTTACCAATTCACCCTTCAACACGTTTCGATTCAATCCGTCTTTGCTTATCGCCTGGTCGCTGACCGCAATTACCGGATCAGCGCTGGCCGGGACCAGGAGAGCGCGTGCATCCATGCGAACACTTTTAACGGCATCCATGCGCACACCCGGAAAATCAATCCGATAGGGCGAAACCTGCTTGGGGAGTAGCACGTGCGAGATCAGATCAAAGCTGCCTTCCTCCTCAATGGGAGAACCGTCCGCTTTCAGCAGCGTCGCATTCACGTTCAAATATGCGGGGACCGTATCTTCATTCTCGACTTCTCCGAGAATCACCACGCGACCAGGGCGCGAGATCGCGTTCATGGATGTGATGCGAACTTTCGGCGAGTCTACGTCTTGCGCACCCCAGTTCTGCGTCGTGTTGCGGCCGATAACCTCCCACCGCAAGTAATTCACTGACACCACCTGCGGGGGCACTGGGGATGGCGCCGATTTTGGCCATACCACACGCCAAACCGAACCATCGCGGCGCACGTGCAAATCCCGGACGTCATCGAGCGAACCCAATGCGCTCGACCAATTCATTCTGACTCTCACCAAAGCCTGGTCAGCATCGGAGTGCAACGGGGAAACCTCAGCGGTCTGCAGCGAGGAATAGGTCCGCAAACTGCCGTCGCTCCCAGCCAACTCGCGCGTGAAGGATGCCAGATCCGTATCGCTGCTGCGATCGAGCGAAGCGTATGCCTGCTCGAAGTTGTGCGCCTGAATCTGACTCATCAGAGCCTGCACGGCTTCTTCGGGCGTCACTGCGGAGAACATCTCGTGCTGCTTTAGCCCTCCGGACTGCAGCCATGCGATCGCAACCAGAACCGCGGTAGCGATGGCGAGAAAAGTAACCAGCCCCCACTTCATGAGCGCACCCCGTTTGCGTAGACGCCTTCTGGTGATTCCGCAGGAATCGTGATCACTTCCTGCACACGACGCGGCTCAGCCAGCAACCACACAAACAAAATTGCCAGGATGCTGCTGCCGATCGGCAGGATGCCCCAAATCAATCCCTCCCATGGGGCAGGTACGGCGTCTGACGGGATCGTCCGCGCGGGAACCGCGTCATCCTTGGACCAGACGGTGATCGTACCGGAATTGTAGCTTTCGACTTGACGCCATCCCCCGAACACTAAAAGAGGCTCATAAAACGGATCGTGCACGAAGATGAACTTCAAACCATAGTGGTTGGCATGCTGGAGCATGGCGCGGAGCGAATCCATGCCCGCAGTGCCGAAGAACTTCGCGCTGGTCAATTGGGCGGCGCCGTAACGCGTCATTTCGGGCAGCAGGCGAGCTGAGTTGTACTCGCCATCTATGCTGTTCGCGTTGGCATAAGTCGAAACCTTGGAAAGAGCATTGCCGAATCCGAGCGTGAGATAACGGTACTGATCGTGGCCATCGCGATTCAAGAACGACACAACCGAATCCACATTCAGCGAACTGGACGTTTGAAACGGGCTCCACGTCAGCCAACCCATCGTAAGCGCCAGGCCGGCGACAGCGGCCGTACTAACGCTGATCGCACCCCAACGTGGGAAGCGGTCGATTACTTGCTCCACTAACAATCCCACAATCGGCAGTGCCAGGGCCGTTGCCCAAAGTGTGAAGCGTTCGTAGGTAAGAATTTCGAAAGCCCGCCCGAAGATCCATCGCGGAACCGGCGTGGTGCCCCCCAGTGCAATCAGGAAGGTGACCCAGAACGCCAGCAGCAGTACCCGCAAACGAGGATTCGATGCGCCCTTGATCGCAATAAACGGCAATGCCAGGATCAAAGCACCATAAGGCACGACGAAGTAATTCATGCCGTAGATCCCGTTCATCAGGAAGTTCGAACGGCTCGCGTGAGGAATCGGCATCTGATCTATGGGATGGCGGATAATCGCAATCCAGTAGGGCAACAGAACGATGCCAACTCCAACGGCAGCAATCGCGGCGAATACCAAACCGCGTCCAATGATTGGGGCACCGGGCTGCTCCTTCTCGCGGCCGTCATACCACGCCAGCCATAACACGGGCACGGCAAACAGGACCGAGCCGAAGATGAGCGTGACGTGGTGAGCCGATGCAGCAGCCAGCGTGAGTGCAATCCCCTTTAACAAGGATCGCCAACTGGCCGAGATGCACCACGAATAAAAATAGGGAAGGGCCAGAAAATACAAAGGCGCTGACAACGTTGTAGGCAGCTGCCCCGCCGAATAGACAAGAAATGCGATGCTGCCGGCGAACACGGCCAGCACGCCCGCATAGCTGGCCGCACGGTCGTCCACCCAAAGCTGCGCGAATCGGTACACGCCAACCGCAATCAGGACGACAGCGGCCAACTGCACCAGCATGAAGGCCTCGGTGAGCCCGACGATATACGACAGCACGGCGATCCACTGATGAGTCAGAGGAGGATAGGTGGTCTGGGAAAAGCCGCCAAACCACTTTTCGTTCCATGGATTGAACCAGTGATGCGCATAGTGAGACGCAAAAAAGATATGCAGGTTCGCATCATAAGACGTCGAAGCCGGCAACTCCATAACGAGCAAAGGCCCGTGGATGGCGAGCGCCAGCAAAATGATGGCAGCAACGGGAATCGGCCGTTGCCAAATGCTGGCCTTAGTCTGAAGTACAAAGGTTTCCTGGCGGTCTCTCATTTGAGCGACGGTTTGATTGCCGGAACCCGGCCAAAGGTTGGCAGGTATTTCTTGGAAAGGGTGCGTTCGCCGTATTCAAAAGTGCGCAACCGCATCGGGACGTTCTTGCATCTGAGCGACGACGGAAGGGCAGGCGTGTATCCCGTCGCCGTCAAGCCAGACGATAACCAGGGAGGTCGGGGAAGAGGAATGGTTCATTCAGCGTTCAGGAGATCGCTGGGCTTTGCAGTCCTGATGGTGGCCACTGCCTGTACTGCCCAAACTTTCGATGTGAACGGCCAAACCTCCTCTTCCACTTCGCCTGCTCCCTCGAAAAAGCATGCCGCACCGTCCTCTAGCAATCCTACCAATAACAACGAGACTGGGATGGGATGGGGAGCTAGCATTGAGGTTGCGCGCGAAGCGCGAGCCGTGCAGACGGCGCTGCAACACGGAGACGTAGCAGGCGCCACTGCGCATGCCCAGCGCGCGGTGAATGCCGCTCCGCAGAATCCTGATCTCTGGTTCACGCTAGCTTACGCTGCCCGACTGAGCGGACAGTATTCGCTGGCAGTCGATGCTTATCGCCACGGGCTCGCTCTGAAACCGTCCTCAATAGAAGGACTATCCGGTCTGGCACAAACCTACGCCCGGATGGGACGCAGTGCGGACGCGCAACAAGCAGTGGAACAGGTTTTGGCTGCCAATCCTAGAAGCGAGTTGGACCTTCAGCTCGCGGGCGAACTGTTGCTGCCCACCGATCCGAAAGGAGCGCTTGAGTATCTGCAACGCTCGGAGGCGGTAAAGGCGTCGCCGCGGACTGAACTTCTACTGGCACGCGCCTATGAGCGAATCGGAGATGGCGAGTCCGCGCACAGGATGCTGGAGAAAGCGCGCCGTTCAGCTCCGACCAATCCCGAAGTGCTGCGAGCAGTTGCTTCTTATTACCGCGATACCGGCCACTATGACGAGGCAATCCGCATCCTCGAAGACTTACACACGCGGGATGCACGCACGCTTGCGGAATTGGGATATTCCTACGCGCTGGCCGGCAATGCCCACGCCGCCGCTCGTAGTTATGGCGCAGCGGCAAATCGCGCGCCGCACGATATTGAGATCCAACTCAACGCCGCGCAAGCTATGCTCAATGCCGGCGAGTTCGACAAAGCCGCGACTCTGCTGGATCATGCCGCAACGCTCAATCCCGAGCACTATCGCGTGTTTGCCTTGCGGGGACGACTCGACGCGGCTCAGCATCGGAACGAGGATGCGATCCGCGAATACGAGGCGGCGCTGCAGCACCTGCCGGAAGGTGTGTCAGAGGGTGTTCTCTATCCCATCGCGCTGCGCGTAGACCTTGCCCAGACTTATCGCGACGCCGGAGACACTACGAATGCGGAGCGCGTCACGAAAGACGCGACGAATGCAATCAGCGCCATCAACGTGACTGACTCCGATCGGCCCGAATTCTTGCGACTACGAGCGGCAACGGAGGCGGCCGGTGGGAACGTCGATGCTGCCGAGAGAGACTTAAAAGAAGCCATGCAACTCCAGCCACGCAATGTGGCGCTGCTTCTTAACTACGCGAATCTACTCTGGAAGGCGGATAGAAAAGAAGAAGCCCAAAAGACCTACCTCGAGGCGCTGGCAATTGATTCATCGAATGCGGGCGCACTGGGCTCACTCGGATTCCTTTCCCGCGAGATGAACGATTCGGAGGCCGCCCGTCGTTACTTCCTGGAATTGGCAAAAAGACATTCCGACGACTATGTACCTTTCCTGGCCCTGGGCGATTTATACAGCGCGAACCGCCAATTTCCGGAAGCGCAAGAGAGCTACCAGCAGGCGTTCCAGAGGTCGTCGAGCAATCCGCTAATCGTTTCCGGTGCAATGAACGCAGCCCTCGAAGCGCACCACCTCGACCAGGCCAAGGAGTGGCTCGGGCGCGCGTCGGAGGCCATGCGGCAAAATCCGCAAGTCATGCGCGAGCATGAACGTTATCTCACGATGACCGGGAACTACGCGGAGTCGGCGGACCTCGGATACCAGGTAATCGAGAAACTGCCACAGGATCGCGAGGCGGTCGACTACCTTGCTTATGATCTTCTGTTTCTGAAGCGCCTCGATGAAACGATGAAAATCGTGGACCGCTATGAACATGTCCTTAACACTGACCGAGACCTGCCGCTGATTGCGGGCTACGTCCACGCCGACCACAACGAACACGAAGCTGCGGTTCGCGACTTCACGCGCGCTCTGGAGATCGACCCCAAGATAGCGGTGGGTTATATGAACCGGGGGTACGTATATAACGACATGCGCCTGGCCACCAAAGCAGAGCAGGACTTCCGCAAGGCATTGTCTTTGAACCCACAGTACGGCGAAGCTCACCTGGGACTGGCCTATGCTCTGCTCCAATTGCGGCGTTCCACCGCGGCGCTGAAAGAGGCTGAAATCGCAACCCGTTTACTTCCCGACTCGGAGAGTCTGCATCTGGTCAAAGCCGAGGGCTACCGCCAGCGAGCTATGTTGGCTTCCGCGGAAGCTGAATTTCGGAAAGCTATCAAGCTGAATCCGAACACTCCGAATTCCTACATCGCCCTGGCGGATGTGCAGTACCGCGCTCACAAATACGCAGCCTCAGTTGACACTTTGCACAGCGCACTCGCGGTCGCGCCGGACGATTCGATGATTTCGGCGCAGCTGGGAAGATCCTATGCGCAGCTCAAACGGCCGTCCGAAGCCCTGCAGGCAATTGATTCCGTGGAGCGTGCTGGTGGCGGGAAGGACTACAAAGTCCTGCTCGTGATCGCGGACACGCTGCGTATCATGGGCCATCGCGACCAGGCGATGGCCTGGTATGCGCGGGCTCTGGAAGGTTCTGACCAAGATCGTCTTGAGGTTCGGCTTGCCTTGGGGCGGCTCTTTGCTGATGAAGGCAGAACATCCGATGCACAGCAACAAGTGGCCCTGGGCTTTGCTGAAGCCAGAGTCGCGCCCACCGACATAACCTCCCCAGACGACTACCTGAACGCGGCAGAAATCCTGGGGAGTATCCACGAGTATCCACTGGCGCAGCGTATGTATGGCCGCGCACAGGCGATGGGCGCCGACGACACATCGGTAGCGGTGGGCATGGCAAACGCTGCGCTGGCCCTGGGCGACACGCGTAGCGCGGAATTGCAATTGGCCAGCCTGCCCGACGACCCGGACCGCAACAGCAACTACAACTTTCTGGTGTCGCAGGGGAATGTCTACCGCCAGCGCGGCGAGAATAGTCGCGCCCTCGCAACTTTCGTCCAAGCCAACCAGCTCGATCCGCAGGACCCGGCTACCCGCACGGCGGAAATAGAACTGGCCGAAGAAGAAGGCCGTCCCATTACCGATCGCCTTGGCATGGCTTCCGACGCCCGCGTAGATGCGGTGTTTGAAGATGTAAACATTTATCAAATGGACGCTCGATTACTCGGTGTACAAAATAATGGAAAGTTATTGCCACCTCCGCGGCGTTCCATTGAGACTTTCGCCGACTCGCGCTTCCAATTTCGGCCGGACTCGTTTCCTCAAATTCAAGGTTTCATCGGCGAGCGCAATGCTCAGGGAAGCATCTCTTTCCCGAGCGAACTTCTGATTCAGAATCGCAATACATTCGACACCATTTTCAATATTTCCGTGGCTCCGGTCCTGCAACTTGGCAACATGAAGCTGAATATTTTGCCTGGATTGCAGTACACCGTCCGTCGCGACACGCTCGCCGCAGTGCCCATGAATCAGAATCTGTTTCGCCAGTTCCTATATGTGGCCAGCAGCCCCATTGGCGATTGGCTTTCGTTTTCCGGCAATTTGATTCGGGAAGGGGGTCCCTTCACGGAGCAGAATCTGCACTCCCGTGATTTTTCCGGCACTCTGGATTTTCGCGTAGGCCGGCCCTGGGGCAAGACCGCACTGCTGACCGGGTACTCCGCGCGCGATCTGCTCTTCGGACCATCGATCCACGAGTACTACCAGACAATCTCCTACGCGGGTCTGCAACGTGCATTTGGTTTCCACATCCGGGTTTTGGCGGTGGCAGAATTTCTCCGTGCGTGGCGAGTTGAAGGCGGCCAATACGCGATCGCGCAAGCTCTCCGTCCGCGCTTTGGGGTTGATGCTGTGCTGAATCAGCACTGGACGCTCTCCGCCTCAGGTGCGTGGTCCTCGGGACGCAGCTTTCACGCGTACGACAGTGTGACTTCGAGTTTCCTGCTGTCGTACACGCGCGAACGGGGCTTCGGCAAGGCCATATCCTCGGACACGGCGTCACTCGCTTATCCCCTGAGATTTTCTTTCGGCCTGCAACAGCAGAGCTTTTACGATTTTCCCGGACAAGGGCGTACCCAGGTCGTTCCGGCAGCGCAGGTTACTTTTTGATGCGCCCGGATCTGTCTGTTCCAACTGCCTAAGGACCACAACATTGTTATGACGACACTTCCGGAAGCACAAGCAACCCTAAGGCCGGGCCATGTTGAAATCCTGCGTGGGCATGTAGTGCGGGGAAGCGCCATTCTCTTGCTCAGCACTGGACTGGTGGCTGCAACCAACCTGCTCTACAACATTCTGATCGCGCGCATGTTAGGCGCTTCGGGTTTCGGCCATGCCTCCGCCTTATATACGCTGCTGATGCTGGTGGCCGCCATCCCGTTGTCGTTCCAGATTGTAACCTCCAAATTTATCGCCCGGAATTCACAAGCCATTGTCCGAGCGCAAATCTACGCCACCATGCTGCGCCGGGCCTGGCAGGTGGGCCTGGGGATTGCCATTCTGCTCGCTGCCGGCAGCGCGTACCTCAAGTCGTATTTCAATCTCCCGGCGCGACATGATTTGGTCTTGCTGGCAATCGCGGCTGGAGTGTATATGCCCCTGGGAGTGCGCCGGGGCAGGATGCAGGGCTGCTACGATTTTCGCGGCTTAGCCATCAGCGTCGTGGTCGAGGTGGCAGTTAAGTTCGCCGGCGCTATCCTCTTCCTTCAATTCGGGATGGGGGTGACCGGTGTGATGGCGGCGGTGCTGCTCTCAATCGTCGCCGCGTATATCGCCGGTGCGCCGGGGGCTCAAGGCAGGGCGAAACCGGGACTCGTCAAGATTGCGCCTTTTGGCGAAGGCATGCAGGCCGTCCTTTACTTCATCGGGCAGGTGATTCTCAGTAATCTCGACATCTTGCTGGTGAAGCATTTCTTTCCGCCGGCGCAAGCGGGAATCTATGCTGCCGTGGCCCTGGTAGGCCGCGTGGTTTTCATGTTGTCGTGGTCGGTCGTAAGCAGCATGTTTCCGATAACGGCGAGTCACACGAATCGCGAGGGCGGGCGTTCGGTGTTATACACCGGATTATTCATCGTGGGCACGGTCACGTCCGCATTCATCGCGGCGGTGGCGCTCACGCCGCAGTCTGTGTGGGACATGCTGCTTGGAAAGCCGTTCCTGTTGAGCACGACAGGTTCGTTCTCGGGCCTCTTAAACCAGTATGCGATCATGACCGGCATCTACGGCATTGCCGTGGTTCTCATGATGTACGAGATCTCGCGCCGCACCGGCAGCGCGGCCTGGGTACAGCTGGGGGCGAGCGTTTTGCTGGGGGCAGCGATCTGGCGCTATCACGCCTCCTTGTCCCAGGTGATTGTGGTACAGGTATTCGTTATGTGCGGATTGCTCGCGGTCGTCGCCTTCCCGCTCTTCCGCAACCAAGACGAAGCGGTGGATACCTCAACTGCGCCATCGCGACCTTTCCCGCGCCTGCGGCCGGTTCCTGAAGAAGAGATTATCGCGGAATTCTTACGCAGCGAGTTCTATCATCCCGACTTCGACCCATACCGGCAGGATTTCAAGCATCTGGTAGAACATGCCGATCTCGAGCATCCTCATGAAAATTCCATTCGGCGAGCATTGCTGTTCCGGCGGCGTGGGGGTCTGTGGCGCGAACTGCCTGCCGGTACGGAGTGGTGGGAGATCGAACTGACAGCGCGTGACTTGGCGCGCCTCCGGTCATTCCCTCGCAACGAGTGGCGACGTTTTACGGGCGGCGGGTTTTATTTAACGGAGATGGTTTGCCGCGCCGAAGCGGGACTGGCCCATGGGCAGCAGAGTCCATTTCTGGAAAAACTTAAGGCGATCGCGAGCGATCTCCGCGACAGCGACGTGCCCGACGTCGTGCTGCTGATCGGCACCGACGAGCAGCATCCCCTGACCATCATTGAGGGAAATCACCGCATGGCGGCGGCCATGATGACTATGCCCGAATCAGCGCACCGCCGCTTCCGTTTCTATTGTGGTTTGTCTCCGAACATGGACACCTGCTGTTGGTACGAGACCAACCCACGAAGCCTGATTCGCTATGTTCGACACACGGTTCGCTACATGTTCCGCGATGGCGATTTCTTCGTCACGCGGACGCTGCGGGAAAAGCTCGCGGAGATTGCGTCGTCCTGAGCGTCCTCCTGAACCCTGACGCTAAGCTCGCCCGAGACCGCAGAAGCACGGGACGGCAGATTTACGGATGGCTCGGCACGGCAGCGACAGTGCGGACGTTGTAGCGCTCCCCATCAAACTCAGCCTGAATGTTAACGTCGGCCCCTTCTCGCAACAGGCTGAGGGTGTTCGCGTCCACCGAGCCTATATCGAGCTGACGCACGCTTTGATCGGTGTCGTTGGATAGGGACAAAACATGCGACCGCAGGTCTACTGCGATAATTCGACCCTCAAATGTAAAAGAATTTCCCCGTGCGGCGAGAATCTCAACTTTATTCGCAGCACTCTGTGTTGGAGAGAACCAGACACGCACGAGCATTCCTGGAGACAAAGCCTGGGGCGAGGCGGGCTGGCCCTGGTTCACAACCGTCGTGCTCGAAGTGATGCGCAGCGAAACCCCTTCTGGACTGATGGGATCGCGCAGGGTGAGGCGAGATTTTGCGGCGTTATAACCCACGACTTGCCCGCTCAATTCAGCCGCATCATCGGAAGAGCCGGTTCGCACCGCGCGCGCAAACAGCTTTCCACCGTCGATCACCGTGTCGACTGACACTACGGACCCAACCGGAATGCTGGTTAGACGCGTACGCGTATTTTCGGAAAAAAGCTGAGTCCGCCCGTCGAAGGCGATTCGGAGATCGCCCCCGCCGAAGGCGTGAATCAAAAGCTGGTCGCGGATCGGATCCAGCCGCTTTACGACGCCGCGTACCAGCCCCACTTTGCGGCCGGGGACGGGCTCCGAGGACGTGTCTGCGATCGCAACCGATCGCTGCGGCCCGCCATCGTTGGCTGGGGGCGGCGTGGCCGGCGGCGCGGAGAGCGTCGTAGTGGGCGCGGCGGTCTGCGCTTGTACACAGCCGGCCAATAGGATCAGGGCAAGGCAGAGTCTTGGCATCGCTGCTTGGATGCTAAACTCGCTCATTTCGGATGGGGGCGTCGATCTAGGGTGTTTGCTGTAGTCAACCTTACGGTGCTTTCGCACATCACAATGCCGGCACCGTGATGAACTTTTCCAAAGCAGGACGATGCTGTGCGATTCCGGGTGTTCTTGCGATGCAACTTCTCGCCGGAACGGGCCTCGGGCTCGCCAGCGATTTGCATGTTTCCATTCCAGGGCGCAGCATCTCCACACCCAGCCAGAAGCTCAATCGCGCGGGTGTCGCCGAACTCAAGCATGGCCATCAGAAAAAGGCCAAGCAACTTTTTTATAAGGCCTACCTGCTCGATCCCGACGATCCGTTCACTCTGAATAATCTCGGATACGTTGCCGAATTGGATGGCGACGCCGATCGCGCCTTGCGCTACTATGCGCTCGCAGCGCGCGATCACACGGATGCGGTGATCGATCAGTCCAGTGAAGCGGCCCTGAAGGGCAAACCCCTGGACGAGGTATTTCGGCAAGTGCAAGGTTCCGATCAAGAAGTCAGCAGGCTCAATGAACAGGCGATCGTGCTGCTTCAACAGGGGCACGTGTTTGCAGCCAGCAACCTTCTGCAATCAGCCCTACCGCGCCATCCGCAGGATCCGTTTCTACTTAACAATCTCGGTTATGCGATGGAGGCTGTCGGAGATCTCCAGGGCGCGTTGCGATGTTACTCCGCGGCGGCCAGCATACGCTCCACACAGCGCGTTGTGGTGACTCCGCGGGCGAAGTGGCGCGGTCGGCCTATCAGCGAGGTAGCCGCAGGAAACGCGGCGGCCATCAGCGAGCAAATTGCCCGGGGCGAAGGCCTCGAGGCAGCAACTGCTCGCCTCAATCTGCGTGGAGTGGCAGCCCTGAACGATAACAACCCGTCCGCTGCACGTGAGTTTTTCCTTCAAGCGTATAGACGCGACGCACGGAATGCCTTCACCCTGAACAATCTGGGCTACGTCGCCGAGTTGGCAGGGGATCGGGAAAGCGCGGAAATGTATTACGAAGCGGCCCGCACCGGCCGGGACGCAAATGCGAAGGTGAGCTACGCCACACGCCGTGATGCCGAGGGACGGAAGATGGACTCCCTCGCCGACGATAACAAGGCAGATGTGGAGGCCACTCTGACCGCGGTTCAAGAGACGAAGCGCCGCGCGGGCAGGCCCATTGAATTGAAACGTCGCGACGGAACCACTGCAGGCGGAGAGAAGGATACGACGCCGGTGCCTCCGATCGGCGTGCAGGCTCCAGCCCTCCCAGGCCTACCTCCGCCAAATTACGACCGCGACCAGAATGCGGCACCCAACTCGCAGAATCCAGATCAGAAATAAATAGAATTAAGCGTGAATAGCGGCAGCCCGGTCCGCGGAGACGTTTTTGTGTTCCGGCCTTATCGATCTGACTGGGGGCGGATCCGTTTCAACCACTAGCATCGAGCAACGCAATGCCTACGTAGTGGGACTAGTGATCTCGTCTTCGTCCCGCCATCTCTGGATTTTCTCACCGACCGTGCGAGCAAGCTTGTGTTTCCTTTGGAATTGACCCGCTTGGAAGTGACTCCCGCGACGCAAGTCTGCCGCCAATTGCAGCGTTTTGACGCGCTCCTGCTGGCGGAACGCTCGAATGTATTCGCGCACCACCTGTGGCATACTCATCGCCACTCCTGCCGCGTAACTCTTCCAAGCCATCTCCTTTAATTGATCCGGAGAATTCAACGCGAGCAGGATTTCCTCCACCAGGCTGCCTGCATCGGCAGGCGTGAAGAACCGCATGGCGATCCCTTCATGTTCCGCGAGATCCCGAAAGTCTCGGATGCCGGACGCGATCACAGGGACGCCATACTGCGCCGCCAGGTGCGCCACTCCGCTCGATCCCGCGGACGACGTGTAGGGCATCACCGCCAGGCTTGCCTCACGAAATAGATCGGCAATCGAGTCCTCGGGCACATAGCCCAGAAAATGGATGCGATCGTTCGCATGTTGCTGCGCCATCGATTGCACGTACCCCGCCGTCTTCGGATGATCGCCGCCACCGATTACCAGCTCTACGTTAGGTATCTTCGTCGCAACCCGATTGAATGCCTCGATCAACAACTCGAGCCGTTTATAAGTCCCCCACTTCCCAAACGCAAGAATGCGGTGGATGGGATTTCCCCGGCGCGTAAAGTCTGGAGGATCTGGCCGCCCAGCAAAGATGCCATGCGATTTCACGCTGACTCGGCCACGCCGGTACTTCTCATCAAGCGTTCGACGATAGGCGGGCATTAGCACGGAGAGCGAGTTCGCGCTCAACAGCAGATGCGTCGCCAGCCAGCCTCCCGCCCGGTACAGCCGAGGCGAGGAAACCGCGGCATCCTCAAGGTCGACCGTCTCGAAAAGTTGGTGCAGCGTAACGTGCGAATACACTCCATTCAACCGCGCCGCAGCCGGCGCCAAGAGACCCAGCACAGCCGGAAAAGGACGGTCTCCAAAGCTGGCGAAACCCAGATTGAACCAGGCCACGTCAGGCTTCACTTGCCGAATGGTGCGCACCAGCGTCGCGATGCTGTCAGACTTTCCAAAACCCCAGCAGCGATCGACCTTAAAGCCCGGCAGTTCATCGGCGGGTGTGGGAAGATAATCTCCCAGCACCGTCAGATCAACACACCGCTCCTGGCGAAGCTGCTCCGCCACATGGAAGCCATATTCGTTCAACCCTTGGCGACTTGGCGGAAATGCTGTGATGAGCGCGATCTTCATTGCTCACTCGAACGCAACACCAGATCGCGCGAGAGCCGGCCCAGAAGGTGCAAATAGTGAAATGCAACGCTCGCGCTGGCCTTGCTCCTGCCCGCGCGGCGAAGGCCGAACTGGTAAGGGATCTCCCGCACTGTCTGGATGCGGCCGCGAACCAGAATTTCAAGCAGGAGTTTGAAGCCGGTTGTCTGAAAAGCCAGTCCCTCGATACAGCGGCGGCGGATCACAAAAAAGCCCGACATCGGGTCGGTGACTTGAAGCTTCTTCTTGCTCAGCAGCGGTGATGCGGCGAGCGTGCTCAGCCTGGAGACGGCCGCGCGCAGAGGATTCCAACCCTTCGTTCCCTGATTCCGTGCGTATCGGCTGGCGATGGCGATATCGGCGTGTTCCGTTTGCTTCAACAGTTCCGGCAACAGCTCAGGGGGATGTTGCAGGTCAGCGTCAATCACGCCAAGCAGGTTCGCTCGGGATTGACTCCAGCCATACAACACCGCCCCTGCCAAACCTCGTTCTCCTGTACGCGAGAAGAGGCGAACGCGCGCATCTCGTTGGGTCCAGTCACGAACCCGTTCCACCGTTCCGTCGGTGCTTCCATCGTCGACTACCACAATTTCATATTCGTATGGAGTCTCTCGCAGTGCATCCGTAAGTGCAGTGAGTAGTTGGTCGATATTCCCCGCTTCGTTGAGCGTTGGCACAACCAGGGAAAAATGATTTTCGAAGACTCCAGCTTCCATTCAAGGCCTCGCTTTCGAAATAACGCGCAAGCCTTGGATGGGAACTTATACGATTGCTGTTGGGTCATTTCGGACGCTACAGCAACTCTGTTGCTGCACTACTGCGC
>JBEKDY010000030.1:0-23873 GCA_050014115.1 Candidatus Sulfotelmatobacter sp.
GCGAATCCAGATAAAACATCCTCTGCTCAAACATCGTCTGCGAACAAATCTTTAGGCTGGGGATCGAATATTCAAAACGCGCGTCTTGCACGGGCTGCGGAATCGGCCTTGAAAGACGGAAACTACGCGATGGCTGTTGACTACGCGCAACGTGCTGCGAAGGCCGCGCCCAACGATGCTCAGCTGTGGTTCCTGCTCGGCTATGCTGCGCGGCTCGCCAGAAAATCGCAGCTGTCCGTGGATTCCTATACTCGAGGTCTGCGCGTGAACCCGTCGTCGCTTGAGGGAGTCTCCGGACTTGCTCAGACCTACAGCATTATGGGGCGCACCGACGAGGCCGTGCAGCTGCTGAACCGGGTGCTTGCAGCCGATCCAAAAAGAATCAGCGATTCGCTGTTGCTGGGCGAACTTCTTATGCGGTCTGGAAATTACGACACGGCGCTCACGGTGCTGATGCGAGCGGAACAAACTCAGCCTGGCGCGCGGTCAGAGTTGCTGATGGCTCTGGCCTATGAACATCAGAAGCAGCCTGATCAGGCAAGCCGTTACCTGGAGCTGGCTAAGCGGCATGCCCCGGACAATCCCGACGTGCAGCGATCGATGGCGGGCTACTACCGGGAGTCGGGAAACTATGCGGCAGCTATCGCCGCTCTCAAGTCGATCCAGAACCCAAAACCCGACGTGACCGCCGAGCTCGCTTACACGTACCAGCTGAATGGCCAGCCAGACGAGGGCGCAAAGCTTTACGCGCAGGCTGCCAACGCCGTGCCGGGTGATTTGGGCTTGCAACTTTCCGCGGCGCAGGCCGATGTGGCCCTAGGTTCCGTGGAAGCTGCCGAGCCTTTTCTCAAGCGTGCCGCCGCTCTCGATGCGGAACATTATCGATTGCACGCCATCCGCGGGGAAATTGCACGACTTCAGGAGCGCACGGAAGACGCGGTCACGGAATATAACGCCGCCTTGGCTCATCTGCCCCAAAGCCCCGCCGAGGGCCCGCTTTATGGCATCCAGCTGCACATGGATCTGTCGGAACTCTACCAGGCTCTGGGAGACGCGAGTGCTGCACAACGCCATCTCGAAATTGCGCAGGCGCAGATCGGCGCGCTGGATGACCATGGACCGGGACGGCCGCAATTTCTGCGCCTGAGAGCTGTGATCAAAATGAACGGCGGCGACCTCGACGGCGCGATCAGTGACATTAAGGAATCGCTGGCGATCAATGCGCAGGATCCCAACAGCTTGCAGCTGGATGGAGATCTGCTTCTGAAACTCGGGCACACCGAGGAAGCGACTAACGTGTACACCAAGATCCTCGCGAACGATCCCGTGAACCGGTCCGCACTTATATCTCTGGGCTATATCTCCCGTAACGCTGGACACGACGAGGATGCCGAGAGATATTTTCAGCAGCTGTTGGCAGCCTATCCAACGTTATACATACCGTACCTTGCGCTGGGCGACATGTACGCGGCGCGGCGGGACTTCCCGAAAGCTGAAGCCGCTTACCGCAAAGGTTATGACCTGGCGCCGCACAATAGTCTGATCGTGGCGGGAGGCATGAACGCCGCGATCGAAGCGCAACACTTGCCCATGGCGGCGGAGTGGTTGAGCCGCGCGACGAACGAAATGCAGCAGGAACCTCACCTCATGCGAGAAAAAGAGAGGCTCCTGAGCTTCAAGGGCGAGTATCAGAAATCTGCCGACGTGGGCCGGGAAGCCATTAAGAAACTTCCTATGGACAGAGATGTGGTGGTCTATCTCGCATATGACTTGCTCTACCTTGAGCGCTACGACGATCTGCTGCAATTGACTTCTCACTACGATTCTGTACTTCCCAAGGAACCCGACATTCCATTGCTGGCCGGTTATGTGCACAAGCGCGCTGGACTGCTGGATCAGGCGCAAACAGACTTCAGCCAGGCTCTGGAGCGGGACCCCAACATGGTTACGGCGTACGTGAACCGCGGCTACGTGTTACACGATCTCCACCAGCCGGGAGCCGCCGCCGCAGATTTCGAATCCGCGTTAAAGCGCGAGCCCAAGAATGGCGAAGCGCATCTGGGGCTGGCTTATGCCAACCTCGATCTGCATCGTCCGCGAGCAGCCCTGCAACAAGTGCAACTGGCGCAGGAAGAAATGGGCGATTCCCTGCCCGTCAATTTGATCCGTGCAACCGCGTATGGACAAAACGGAATGTTGATGAAATCCGCCGCCGAGTATCGCGCGGCACTGAAGTTCGCGCCTAACGACGGAGGTCTCCACCTCGCATTGGGTGAAACGTTGTATGGGCAGCGGCTGTATCACGAAGCAATTGATGAATTGCAGGTTGCGCAGAAACTTTCTCCTGACAACAGTGACATCTATGCACAGCTCGCGCGCGCCTATGCCCAACTGCACGATCGCGAGCAGACTCTGCGTTACGTGCAGCGGGCAGAGCAGGCTTCCCAACTGACACAGCCTACGGCAATCGATCAGTCTAAGGAGAGCCGAGTACTGGTTTCCACAGGACAAGCTTTGAGCTTGCTTGGAGACCAGAAGAGCGCCATGGAGCGCTTTGAAAGAGCACTCGAAATGCCCGGCAGCGACCGCATCCGTGTACGTTTGGCGATTGCCCAGGTGATGGCAAGCGAAGGTCATCTGGACGATGCGCACCGGCAGATTGCATTGGCTTTGATGGAAGGTCAAACAGAAGAAGCGTTACCAGCGACGGGCGAGCAATTGATGGAAGCGGCAGACGTCTTCCTCAGCATGCATGATTACCAACTGGCGCAGACCTACTTGCAGCGCGCGCTGGCGGCCGGCGCACCCGAGACGTCCGTGCGGATCGGCATGGCCAACACTTATCTGGCTCTGGGGGACACAGCCAGAGCGCAGAGCGAGCTTTCCTTGATCGGCAGCTCGGCCGATAGCGAGCCTGGGTATGAATATCTCCTAGCTAAGGCAAATGTGTTGCGCCAAGAGCATCAAAACGTCCAAGCGCTTACTGCTTTTGCCCAGGCCGCGGACTCCGCGGGCGAACATCAAAGCGCGGAGCAGGATCTGCTGCAAGCCGGAGCGAACGAAGGACTTAGGGTCAACCCCACAGTAAGTGTTCTGTCAGATTTTTCCGTGGCACCCATTTTCGAAGACACGACGGTTTACGTGCTGGACGCCAAGCTGGCCGTTCCAAATCCCGTGCCAGGCAGCCAGGGGCTGCTTCCACCTCCCCGTTCGTCCCTGGAAACGGAGTGGACGGGAGCCTACCATCTCCATTTCGGCGACTTGCCCGAAGCCAGCGGATTTTTTCAGGTGCGGAATGCGCGCGGACAAATTTCTCTGCCCAGTGAGGAATTGATTGTCAATCGCGATACGACCGATTACTCGTTTAACTTTGGACTGACTCCTACCCTGCATCTGGGTACCAATGTGCTGAACTTCAACGCAGGAATTCAGGAGACGGTTCGCCGGGATTCCTTGTCTCCGGTCGATATGAATCAAAATCTTTTTCGACAGTTCGTGTATATGTCGACGAGTTCGTTCTTCAACATAGTTTCGGTGAGCGGTTATGCCATTCGTGAAGCTGGACCGTTTACTGAAAGCGCACAGCATTCGCGGGACTTGGCAGGTGCGCTCAATTTCCGCGTTGGGCGGCCTTGGGGAAAGACCGCCCTGTTGACCGGATGGGGAGCACGCGACGACCGCTTCACTCCCGTGATCAGCGAGGATTACTACACTTCCGCTTACCTGGGTATCGAGCGCCGAGTTTCCGAGCGGATCAGCTTCACCGTCATCGCAGAGGACTTGCGGGCGTGGCGAGTCCAGGGACCGAACTTTGCGATTGCGCAGGCCATCCGCCCGGCCGGCAGCGTTCACTTTGCCCCGACGCGTAACTGGAGCGTTCAAGCATCGGTCGCGTACTCGCGGAATATGGGTTTCCACTTCTACGATGCGGTGCAGAGCGGCTTCGCCATCTCTTATGCAATGCCCTTCCACCGCACGTTTAAGGAGGCAGGCAAAGAAGTCGAGCTCAAGTATCCGATTCGGTTTTCGGCGGGCATGGAACAGGAGACTTTCTTTAATTTCACAGGTGGGCAGAATCAACAGTTCAGACCTTATCTGCGCATCAGTTTGTTCTAAGAACGGGATCCGATGAAAATCTGCTTAGTTGCGACTTTCCCTCCCAGCGCGCGCCAGTTGAACGAGTACGCGTTTTACATCGCTCGGGAACTACAGCGCAATCCAGACATCAGTCTTACTATTCTCGCCGACGAACTGACTGATTATGAATTCGCGACAGACGAGAACGGAAAACCGCTGAACGCTCAGCAACAAACCGAGCTGCCAGGGTTCGACGTGATCCGCTGCTGGAAGTTCAACAGCCTGAAAACGCCGGTGCGCCTGTTGAATACCATCCGCAAATTGAAGCCAGATGTGGTGTGGTTCAACCTCGTGTTTTCAAGCTTTGGAACTCCGGAATACCCAATCGCGGCCTTTGCTGGACTGTCGACGCCGGCTCTTACCCGCGCTCTTGGCCATTACACTCACATCACCCTCCACCACATCCTCGAACACGTTGATTTTGCCACTGCTGGAGTCCGCCAGAAACGATTGTTCAGCCTGGGTGGTAATATCGCGACCAGAGCCTTGCTAACAGCAAATTCGGTATCCGTGTTGCTCTCCGGGTATCGGCGCACTCTGGTTGAGAAATACTCCGCTCAAAATGTTTTGCTAGGTACACATGGGACGTTCGCACCCTCCCCCAGTCTTCCAGACTTCACGACGCGCGGTAATCCGGAACATCGCATTCTCGCGATCGGACACTGGGGAACCTACAAACGGCTGGAGACGCTGATCGAAGCTTTTCCTGCGGTCTTGAAAAAAGTGCCGAATGCAAGACTGATCATCGGAGGAGCCAACCATCACACGAAGCCGAGGTATTGGGAATCGATACGTGAGTCGCTCGGCCCCGGCTCAGGCATAGAGTTCCGCGGATATATTCCGGAAGAAGACATTCCTGATCTTTTCCGGACATCCACGGTGGTGGTGATGCCCTATGATTCCGCGACGGGGTCGAGTGGACCGGCCCACCAGGCTTGCGAGTTCGGGGTTCCGATCGTGTGCGCCGACCTCGCTGACTTTCGTGATATGGCCGCGGACGAAGATATGGCAATCAGTTTCTACCAGGTCGGCAATGCGGCCGACCTTGCCGACAAAGTGGTTGCGATATTGCAGTCTCCCGAGCAACAACGGCGAATGTCGGTGCACAATTTCTCAGCGGCGATGCAGATGACAATGAGCAGCGTCGTGCGCAACTATCTTCGCTGGTTTGAACTCAAGAGATGCAAGAAGGCCATAGGCCCTGCGCCGTTGTTTCCAGGTTTGCGCGCGTTGTGGCAGCGTTACGTATCTTCGAACCCAGGCGCGTCTCCGGGAGGCTGGTCATTGCGCTCGGAGTTCTTGGCCGAGGGAGCGCGCAAGAATGGCCGCAAACGCCTCGATCCGGCAAAAGAGAGATCTCGTTCCATCGTGCTCGCGGATGCGCAGGACTGGCGAAGATCAGAAACGATGGATGATCAGGGGGAGCTTGCGGACGATCGTGAGTAGGGCGTGCGGCTGTCAGGCATCGAACATCGGCGTGTGCCCCCAGGCTAGAAATGCCGGAAGTGAATTCGCGGGGAAGGGCTTTTTCAGGCTGCCGGGCCGGCAATCACCAGGGCAGGGTCCAACTAGGCCACCAGCGGCGCTGGGGGCCTAACCACAGCGGGGCCCAGGGGCAGAGTCCAGTTGTCAGTTTCCTTCTTGGCGCGCTTCTTGGCACACGGTTTCCCGTTCCGCACTGCCAACGGCGTTGCAGGCGAGGGGGCCAGGAGCTCGCGGAACCGCAGTTTCGCCTTGTATAGCTGAGATTTCGAATTGCCTACCGAGCAACTGAGCATTTCCGCGATTTCCTGGTGCTCATAGCCTTCAACTTCGTGCAGCAGGAAGATCGTGCGATATCCGGGGGGAAGGTCTTTCATGGCGCGGGCTAAGGCGACTCGATCAACACAGCCTGCCAAACCCTTATCTCGGGTTCCGTATTCACGGCGTATCTTAGAGCCCTCGCTGTCGCTGTAGGGCTCGTCCAGAGAAATCTGGGACAGAGAATTCTTCCGAAAGTGCATCAGTACCGTGTTGACCGCAATGCGGTGCAGCCAAGTGGAAAACGCTGAGTCTCCGCGAAATTTCGCGATCTTGCGAAACGCCTGCAAGAACGCATCCTGCGTTAGGTCCTCCGCTTCCGCGGCGTTGCTGGTCATCCGCAAACATACCGAATAGATCCGCGACCTGTGCGCCTCAAACAAGGTGCCAAACGCACTGGAATCGCCCTCTTGCGCGCGCTTGACCAATTCAGGGCCTAGCGGAACCGTTCCCGTCACCGCCGAGTCGCTGTTCACTTGTGACCCCCTGATTCCAGTCTTGCTGCCAATTTGTGAAGGATGAAACGAAGTGAGTTGCGCCTTCACTTACCTTTTCAGAGTAGAGTCGGAAGTGAGAATGGTCCATCCTGTGCAGTCGGTAAGGCTTTCTAATTGTTTCTGTACCCGGTTCGGGCCGACGGAAGTCGAACATGAGTCGTTTGTCCTGAAATATTCCCTTCGCTCGTGGGAACAAAGAGTTGCGTCGCTGAACATTGAAAGGACGAATCGCGACGGTGAAAACGTAACGGAACTCTTCCCGACAAATACCCACTGAGCACGATAGACCCTGGTGGCACGACTCATTTATTCCTTAACTTAGCCCCAACGCGAGGGGCGGGAAGGCAGGCGTTGGCTCGAACCTCCCCGTTTGTCACCAGCGCTTTGCCTCCTTTCGCAATTTGGTCGCCGGCTTGCCGTGTTGCTCCCTGACGTCCCGAGGCTTGAACCTCAAGATATCCACGTTACCGGCTCCGCTTTCGTCCACATACCACCCCACTCGTTTTTTGTGCGATTCTCGCCTCGTGGCGATAGGCGGGGAACGTGAGCTATTGTGCTCAGACGGCACGGCATGGACCTTGGTAACGTAGCGAGAGTACGGGGAGGTTCTTATGGGTTCATTTCGTATCCTGGTGGTTGACGATCATCCAATATTCCGTTTCGGTTTGTCCTCGCTGCTTCGAACTCACGAAGGTTGGGAAATCTGTGGAGAAGCCGCTGATGGGCGCGATGGAGTCGAAAAGTGCAAGCAATCGAAGCCCGATCTGGTGATTTTGGATATTTGCCTGCCAAAACTCAATGGCGTGGACGCGGCACGGCAGATCCTGAAACACAATCCCGCCCAGGCCATACTTATCCTCACCGCGGTAGACTCGGAACAAGTAATTCGAGAGTGTTTGGAGGCGGGCGTGCGCGGATGGGTTTTCAAATCCGATGAAACCATGGACTTAGTGACAGCCGTAGAGGCCCTGCAGCGACGCAAGACCATCTTCAGTTCGCGGGTGTCCGATCTGATTATGGACGGTTACAAGCAGCATCGAGTTGGGCCGGCCGTGGCCAAGGTAGCCAAACTGTCACCCCGGGAGCGCGAAGTCGTGCAGCTCGTAAGTGAAGGCAAGGCTTCCAAGGAGGTTGCCACGATCTTGTCGATGACAGTGGCAACCGCAGAAACGCATCGCAGCAATATCTTACGCAAGCTCAAGCTTCATTCCATCGCCGAGTTGGTGTTGTATGCGGTGAGAAACGAAATTGTGCACGTGCAATCGCCAACCGTGCTGCGTTTCCCCAACCCGGGAGTAGAGCGCGCTCGTCCGCAATCAACTTCTGCCTATGCCGCGCTTCCCAAAGCCGGGAATGGCCGGGGTGAGGTTGTTCCCCAGGAAGCCAACTGAAAACTGCGTTTGCCGTGCCATCTGATTCACGCCTGGGGACCCGCCTCCAGCGTGCCTCCCGGGGCAACAGCTAGTCCTCGCCTGACTAGTCTTCATTCGCCTCGATCTGTAAAAGCGCAGCGTAGTCAATTCTCATCATCCTACTTTTAGCGATGTGTGCAATATTGCACAGACCAGGTTTCACACACACGATAGGCTGAACGTTTCCCCAGCAGGGGGCTCGAAGTGTGACGAGAATGTCACGCGCAGAACTTTGCCTGTCGTGAGGTTCCGCGCTTGGTGCTCACGTGGGGTGGAACCCGAAGGCGCAATTGCGGCCCGGAGATCTAAACATGAAGATTCTCGTACCAGCGCTGATCGTATCTGTAGGTTTGCTATCCCTGCTGTACCGAGCGCTTTGTTCGTGGGCGCAGAACAATATGCGCAAGGCGATGTACGGAGAAGGACAAGTGCCTGGGAGCGCGCCTATAACTCATTTGAACCATGCCGATCTTCCGCCCACCACTCTGCAAGACAATGACAATTGACCTTCACCCGCCTTGTTAATCGTTGATTGAGCCTCGTTAATCGACTTGTTAATCGGCCCCTGGTCCAGCCGGGACCGGACGCAGTTCGAATCTCATCAATCTGAGCAATCTTGCTCAGACCTGTGGCTCCATGTCTGTCATTCTGGCTACTGGTAAATGTGTCGAGCGAGCCCCAGCCGTGTTCGTGGCTCCCGGTGCGGTTGTCGCTGAACTCCAAAAAATCGGGTGCGAGCCGACTGCTTTCGGCCTGATAGGTTTGACCCGGATCGCGTCGGGCGTCGATGCTGCCCAGTCGAAGATTTGAGGACATCTGGTTGTTTCACTTGAGAGGTCACGATTGCGAACCAATACGCCATTCACGGGACAAGTCTGGGGCAAGTTTAACAACTACCGGACCGATGGCCTGGTGGGCTCGGTTATCGTCCACGTTGTATTGATAGCTCTTATTCTTGCGGGCGCGGCTTTTGGACATCACGTCGCCGAGCAAGCCAAGCAACGCGTGGTCGTAACTCTCATCGCGCCATCCCCGGACACATACATCCTCCGAGCTGCGAGAACAGTTGTGAGCGGAGGAGGCGGCGGAGGAGATCATGATCCGCTGCCTGCGCCTAAGGGGAGACTGCCCAAGTTTGCGATGGTGCAGATCACGCCGCCGCAGATCGTGGTGCGCAACGAGCATCCGAAGCTCACCGCAGAACCTACAGTCGTCGCGCCGCCGGTTCAGGTTGCGGAAAATCACATGCCGAACCTGGGGCTTCCGACAGCTGCGCCTATGCCGGCAGCGCCGCCTTCCAATGGAATCGGCTCTGGCGGCGGCATTGGGTCCGGTTCTGGCGGTGGTGCAGGTGTTGGCCACGGTCCTGGTACCGGTCTCGGAAGCGGTGGCGGCATCGGCGGTGGAGTGTACAAGGTCGGAGGCGGAATTTCATCGCCGCAAGAACTTTCCACTCCCGATCCTGAATACACCGAGGAAGCCCGCAGAGCGAAGACCCAGGGCACTTGCACTCTATGGCTGATTGTGGACGCCACGGGACATCCACGCGACATTCGAGTGATCCACGGACTTGGTTTCGGTCTGGATGCCAAGGCAATGGAGGCCGTGAAACAGTGGCGCTTCGATCCCGCTCTGAAAGACGGCAGACCCGTAAGTGTGCAAATTAGCGTTGAAGTAGAGTTTCGACTCTACTGACCCGACCAGCAGAACCTGAGTCCGGCGGATTCGTGGTATCTGTCATTTGTATACTGCATGATCACTCTCCCCCGGAAAGGCGGCAACCAGATATACGCCAGAGCGCGTCTAATTGTGATTCGAAACATCCGGAGCCGCGAATTGAAAATCTGGAGAGTAGCTTAGCGTCTTCTCACTATGTGAGCCGTATTGAACAGATATTCCAGCGCATCCCAAATAAAGTTTATTTTGTTCCATTCTGGATGCTCCAGATTTTTTCGGCCGACAACTCGACCCACGCACAACGTGCGAGTTCTGTGTTAGTAGCCGATTTGCAAGGTCACAAGTGCGCATCCTAACTCTTCGCCTCACTATTTCGCTGATCGTTGGGATCACTCTGATCTCGCTGCTTTCGTCCTATTATGAAGTCCGCTTTCAGAAGAGCGGCCTGCGCCGGGATCTGGAGCACCAGGCGGAAGTATTAGGGGAAAGCCTCGCCGACAAAGTCGAACCTTATCTCAATTCCAAAAAGGCCTCACGCAGAGAACTGCAGCTCACGGTCGACCGGTTCGCCAAACGGGAGCATCTCACTGGAGTTGCCGTCTACAACACTGAAGGCGAATCCCTCGCCATTACTCACCTTCTTGCGCTACGGCTCACGGGCGAGCCTGAGATGGTGCAGCAGGCGGCGAAACAGGGCCTGAGCGCAGGAGTTTTCATCCGTCTCGGGGAAGTCCCCGTCTATCTTTATGCGGTCCCTCTTCATCAGGGAGACGCGGTTGTCGGCGGACTCGCGCTCGTTGACGACGCCAGCTACATCAATGTCCAGGGCCGAAGGATTTGGCGCGAGACGTTTCTGCGCGTGCTCGTGCTGGTCTTCCTGATCACTCTCACCACTCTTCTGATTGTGCGCTGGAGCATTGCGGGCCCAATCGCCCGCGCAGCACAGTGGATGCGAGTCTTGCGCACGGGCAAGCTTTCCTCCCGGCCGGCGGCGCCAGATCTGGATATGTTTCGTCCACTCGCGCACGAAATGGCGAACTTCGCCGCAAGTCTCACGGCGGCTCGCTCCGCCGCCGAGCAGGAGGCTCAGTTGCGCCAGGCCGCGGACTCTTTCTGGACTGCGGAACGGCTCTCGGTTCACCTGCGCGGCCGCCTGGAAGAAAGCCGCCTGTTCGTTGTCGCAAACCGCGAACCATACATCCACAGGCGTCAAGGCAAGGGCATAGAGGCGATCGTTCCTGCCAGCGGACTTGTGACCGCTCTTGAACCCGTGTTGCGCGCTTGCGATGGAACCTGGGTAGCACACGGAAGCGGAGACGCGGACCGCGAGACCGTGGACAAGTTTGACCGCCTGCGCGTTCCTCCCGACGATCCCCGCTACACGTTGCGCCGCGTCTGGTTGAGCAAGGAAGAAGAGGAAGGCTACTACTACGGTTTCGCCAACGAGGGGCTCTGGCCGCTCTGCCATATTGCCCACGCGCGCCCAGTGTTTCGAGTTTCCGACTGGGAGCACTATGAAAGAGCCAACCGCCGCTTCGCAGACGCAGTCCTCAAAGAAATGGAAGGCATGCACCGTCCGGTGCTTCTCGCGCAGGATTATCATTTCGCACTGCTACCCCGGATGATTAAGAAAGCCCGACCGGATGCGCGCGTCGCGATCTTCTGGCATATTCCGTGGCCGAACCCGGAAGCGTTCGGCATTTGTCCGTGGCAGAGAGAACTCGTGAACGGATTGTTGGGCGCGGACTTGATCGGTTTCCACATTCAAGCCCACTGCACCAACTTCCTGCAAACGGTGGATCGCACGCTGGAGTCGCGCATCGACTGGGAACATTTCACCGTCAATCGCGAAGAGCACCGCACCGTGGTGAAACCGTTTCCCATCAGCGTGGAGTTTCCGGAGAATCCCGCTCCTAATGAGGCTGCCGAATCTACCTACATGGAGCGGGTCGCATTGCTCCGCGAACTGGGGAGTGAAGCCGTATTCCTCGGCGTGGGCGTGGATCGCGTGGACTATACAAAAGGAATTCCAGAACGTTTCCTCGCGATCGAACGGCTTCTGGAAAAGCATCCAAGTTATCGTGAGAAATTCACGTTTGTGCAAATCGGAGCGCCGAGCCGCACTCACATCAAGCGCTACCACGATTTGCTGGTAGAGGTGGAGGCCGAAGCGGAGCGCATTAACTGGCGGTTCCAGACAAGCAAGTGGAAGCCCATCGTCTTCATGAAACGGCAGCACACCCACCAGGAAATCCAGCGCTTTTACCGGACTGCGGATCTTTGCCTGGTGACTTCTCTGCACGATGGAATGAACCTGGTAGCCAAGGAGTTCGTAGCTGCGCGCCAGGATGAACAAGGAGTGCTCATCCTGAGCCGTTTCACCGGCGCTGCCCGCGAATTGCCGGACGCGCTACTGATCAACCCCTACGACATCGAGCAGATGGCCGAGGCCATCCGTTCCGCCCTGGAAATGGACGTTGAGGAACGGAAGACCAGGATGCAGCACATGCGCAGGATAGTCAGAGAACACAACATCTTTCGCTGGGCCAGCAATCTGATTGCAGAACTGTGCGAAGTGCGGCTCGACGAACCCGCAAACCGGTTGGTGCCGCAGCTGGTGCGTTCGTCAGCTGGGTCATCAGCAGAGGTTATCCTTATCGATCAATCGTCGGATGACCTCCAGCGCGGCCGCCCCGTAACTGCTGGCAGTGACGACATCGGCACGCTGCTGGAGCCCAGATATGGGGTTGGCCACGGCGACTGAGCAACCGCAAAGACTCAACAAATCATGATCGCACTCCGCGTCGCCGATTCCCACAACAGACCTCGGGACACCCCGGCGCCCCGCTCGATCAAGAATGAGTGCAATTGTAGGAGCCGAATCTCGCATCTGATGCTCAGAAGGAGTTCTTATGAAGGCCGTTCTCTTGTATGCGTATGGCGATCCATCGGAATTGCGCTACGAAGAAACTGCTGTGCCGAAATGCGGCGATAACGAAGTACTCGTTAAGGTTCGCGCCACCAGCATCAATCCGATCGACTGGAAACTAAGAAGCGGAGCGGCCAAATCTCGCATGCCCCTGATGTTGCCGGCCATCTTAGGACGGGACCTGTCTGGTGAAGTAGCCGAGTCAGGTCGCAATGTTCAGGGTTTTCCGAAGGGAATGCGCGTCATGGCGCTGGCGAATGGCACCTATGCGGAATACGCGGTCGCCAAAGCGGATGTGCTCGCTCCGATTCCCGATGCGTTGAGTTTCGAGCAGGCAGGCGCACTTCCCCTGGTCACTACAACGGGCGCTCAATTGATCGAACGGGCCGTCAAGCCCAAAGCGGGTCAGACGGTGCTCGTCACGGGAGCATTGGGAGGCGTAGGACGAACGGCAGTGCATGTGGCTCAGAAGCACGGAGCGCGTGTATTGGCTGGGGTGCGGACAAAAGAGAAAAAGGAAGCAGCGAAATTGAAAGCTGACGGAATAGTCGCCATCGACAGCGAAGAAGAGATCAGTGATCTCCACGATCTGGACGCAATCGCCGATACCGTTGGCGGTGCAACCATCCAGCGGCTATTAAGAACCATCCGCAAGGGCGGTGTGCTGGGTTCGGTGCTCGGCGAACCGGAGGGAGCTAAAGCATACGACATCCACGTCGAGGCGTTCATGGCGCAACCGGATGCTTCCCGCTTGTCGCAATTGGCTGACGACGCCGCTCGTCACGAGTTCTCAATTCCGATAGATCGCGTAATGAAGTTGCAGGAAATTCAGGAGGCCCATCGAATTTCAGAACGGGGCGGGCTCAAGGGCAAGATTGTGCTGATTCCCTGATCGGCAGAGGCGAACGGGAATTCCCATGCCGCGCAGTTTCGGTTCGAGATGACGTCGTCGGGGCGAGACTGAAAACGCGGCTCACTCGAACTTTACTCTTGGCATGCTTTCCCGACCGTAAGATTTTTGCCCCACGCGTCGAAGTACTGCTCGACGATCTGCTTTCTGCGCGATAATCTATAAACGTCCGCACATGGGGGAGATTATTGCAGAATCTTCTCGTGTTGGTGAACGGCGCGCATCTGTATGTCCGGTTGTGGCACACATCCCTTTTCGGTGGAGAAACAAATGGAATGCCGGACCAAAGATGAACTTGAGCAACACCTGTCAGATATTCGAAAACTTGCCAGCAATGCCGCCCTTGCGTCCGAGGACAAGGACGCGGCTGTTCGGGCCGAGCGTTTTGCCATCGGACTCCTGAAGGAACACGATTCGTCGGGGCACAACGGCAAGCGCTGCCCGTTCGCTACACGATTGTGAAAGATCTACGCAGGAATAAACCTCTGGTCAAATGGGATTGACCCGGTTGGCAGTTGGAAACTATTGGGCACAGCAGACCAAGGGAGATGCTGTCGTGCCTGCTCGTCCCTCAAATTCAACCACACCCGCCACATCAAATTTTGAATAATATTTCTTTACATCGTTAGCCCCGTACTTCTCCCGGAATTTCTCGACGACCGATTTCACCTTTTCGGGATCGGTAACTGGCTTTGCCCGGAATTCCGCCTCAACACCTCGTGCATCGATGCGAATCGACGGGTTCTTGATCACGTTCCGGTACCACTGAGTCTCGGAGCCTTGAACGGGCAGAAGATAAAGCCTCTCCCCTTCCAGTACGAACCAGACTGGAACGGAGATTGTCTTGCCTGACTTCCGGCCGATCACACTGATCTTGATCTCGCGGTAGCGGGCGAGGCGATCTTTGAGGCTGTCCCTGGAACCTGCCATCTTGACCCCCGTCGGATTTCTCGGCCTACGAACCTTGCGGGTCCTTTAGCGCCGGGTGTTGCTGGCGACTTTCTTCTTCGGTGACCGCGATCTGCTTGGATTTCCGATAGACGTTGGCAACTGCCATCGTCCAGAAGGGCACCAGATCGACGCCGGGCAAAAGCTTGGCGAGAAATGACGGAAGAAATTCCCAGTGCCACCCTAGAAGATTAATGAGAATGGCCGCGACGCCGAAATCGAGGATGTCATCGGCAGGCGATAAAGCACCTTCGATAAACAAGGGAAAAACGATGATCTGGAGTGCATCCGCAACGATGGCCAGCACCATGGCGGCTCGAAAGCGCGCACCCGGCGAGATTGTGATCGTGTCGTCAGCCACAGCAGTACCGCCCTCGTGCTGAATATCCTATTCTAAACCCATGCTCCGCTGGAGGTGCGTCAAAACCCGGAGGCGTTTGTCGACAGACTTTTCCTCCTAACCGCCGACGCTGTGGCTGAGCGCAGGGACCCTCAGGAGAACATTATGAATCGGGAACATCGTCTGCCGCCGGTTGGATGAGTATGTTGCAAAAGCTGTGGGCGAGTCGGGGGTTACGGTATGTTGATCGGTCCGCAGAGCGCGGAACAAGCGCGCTCGGACGGAGCCCTTTGGCATTTCTGCAGGATCTTGCCGCAGGAGTGCATCGCAGTTTTAGCTACGCCAAGAAAAGCGCCGCGGTGAGTTTGCCGATCGAGCATGCCCTCCAGTCGAGACAGGGTGTGTGTCAGGATTTTGCTCATTTCATGATCTCGCTCGCTCGAAACGCCAAAATTCCCTGTCGTTACGTCTGTGGATACGTTTACCATAGCGAAAATGCGCATGCCTCAGCGGACGGAGCTGCGCATGCCTGGGTGGAGGCTTTTTTCCCTGGCGTTGGCTGGCTGGGTTTCGATCCGACGATTGATCGGCCCGTGGGGGAGGGGGCACATTCGCGTCGCCATCGGTCGCGATTATGGGAACGTTCCATCCACAGTGGGTGCAATGAAGGGGCAAATGGAGACGCAGCTTCAAGTTAGAGTTCGGGTCACGCCGTCCCAAGCCTTGCTCCCGCCCGACGAGGAGTTTGCGGCAGACCAGGAGTGGTGCCAATTTCTCGACGAAACCCAAGAATTGCAGTTGGTCACTGCGCAACAATAGCACTAGCGAAGTGGCAACGAACCAGAAACTCCAGGCGTGGGCCGCCATGAGGGTGGATGAGTATACAGGTTGCTCTCAATCATTGGACACGGTACCGTTACGACAAAGCCGTCGCGGTCGGTCCACAGGTGATACGGTTGCGTCCGGCGCCGCATTGTCGAACGCCGATCCTCAGCTACTTGCTGAGTATCACTCCCGCCCGGCATCTTCTCAACTGGCAGCTCGACGTCCACAACAACCATTTGGCGCGTCTTCTTTTCCCGGACAAGACCAACGAGTTTGTGGTGGAGGTGGACCTGGTCGCGGAGCTAAGCCCCGTCAATCCGTTCGATTTTTTTCTGGAACCGGAAGTCGAAGACTATCCCTTCGAGTACGCCAAGGAACTGGCTCAGGATCTCGAAACCTATCGTTCGGTCGAACCAGCGGGCCCTCTAGTCCAAGCTTTTCTTCGGAAGCTCCCCCGCGAGACGCAGGGAACGATCAGCTTTTTAGTTGACTTGAATCGGAGGGTGCGAAACGAAATTGAATATGTGACGCGGCTGGATCCAGGCGTCCAGACATGCGAGCAAACCCTTGAAAAGGGCTCGGGATCCTGTCGTGACTCGGCATGGTTGCTGGTGCAGATTCTCCGACATTGTGGAATCGCCGCACGCTTCGTCTCCGGGTATCTGATTCAGTTGGCGGCGGACGAAAGAGCCTCGCACGAGGCAGCGACAGACGATCCGAGCGCTCGGCAAACGGACTCCGCGGACTTCCATGCCTGGGCAGAAGCGTTTTTGCCGGGTGCGGGGTGGATTGGGATGGATCCGACTTCCGGACTGTTCGCCGGCGAGGGTCACATCCCGCTCGTCTGCACCCCGAACGCTTCCAAAGCAGCGCCCGTCGAGGGCACGGTCGAGGCGGCCGACGTGGAGTTCCGTTACTCCATTTCCATTCGCCGATTGAATGACCCACCACGGCCAGCCAAACCATTCACCGAGGAGGCATGGTTGCAGGTGGAACAGTTGGCGCATCGCGTCGACGAGGATCTCGAAGCGCAGGACGTACGCCTGACCATGGGCGGCGAGCCTACGTTCGTCGGCATCGACGAGACTGAGAGCCCGCAGTGGAATATCGATGCTCTGGGACCCATGAAACGCACACGCGGCATGGCTCTCATCCGATGCCTCCGCGAGAAAGTCGCGCCTGGCGCGGTGCTCCACTTCGGACAAGGCAAATGGTATCCAGGCGAGCCGTTGCCGCGCTGGGCGCTGAGCTGTTCCTGGCGGCTCGATGGCGTTTCGGTTTGGGAGAATGTCGAGCTCATCGCTCGCGAAGACCACGACTACGGCTTCGGCGCGGCCGATGCTTTCAAGTTCATGGAGGCGCTCACGCGTCGTCTTCAAGTGAGTTTCGAAAACGTGCTGCCGGCCTACGACGGCCAAGCCGAGCCGACGGAACTGGCCGGGTACATTTTGCCCATTCGCCGCCGTCAGGCAGCGGGGCGGTTGTACTGGTCGAGCCAGTTATGGTTCCCTCGCTCGGAACGTCTGGTGCTGTCGCCGGGCGATTCACCCATCGGCTACCGCATAGCGACCGAGTCGATGCCGTGGGTGGCGCCCGATGAGCTCGAATACGAGTTTGAGGCTGCGCCTTTCGCTGCGCAATTTGAAGCCCGGATCAGGCTTCCATCACGCCCGAGCCGGCGGATGGATCTGTTCCAGAAAAATCCCGTGGCCGATCCGCTGCCTGCCCTTTCGGCAACCGCGGAAACTGCGCCAGAGTTGATCCGGCCGGCGCTGTGCCTGCAGGCTCGAGAAGGCCGCTTGCATGTTTTTCTACCGTATACACCCAAACTCGCGGACTATCTCGACCTGCTCGCCGCCCTCGAGGATACGTGCCAGTATCTGCACCAGCCGGTGTGGCTCGAGGGCTACCCTCCGCCTCCCGATCCGCGGTTGCGATCATTCAGCGTCACTCCCGATCCTGGCGTTCTGGAAATAAACCTGCCGCCTGCGAGTAATTGGGACGACCTCGAACAGATCAACACAGTGCTGTTCGAGGAAGCGCGCCAAAATCGGTTAACTGCCGAGAAATTCGCGCATAACGGCAGCCATCTTGCTACCGGCGGCGGCAGCCATATCGTGATCGGCGGAGCGACCGTGCTGGACAGCCCGTTTCTGCGACGTCCAGATCTGCTGCGCAGCATGCTAGCATTCTGGCAGAATCATCCCTCGCTCTCGTATCTGTTTTCCGGAATGTATGTCGGTCCGACGAGCCAGTCTCCGCGCGTAGACGAAGCGCGGACGGATGCCTTGTACGAACTGGAGGTCGCCTTTAGTAATTTGCCTGCGAACGATTGCCCGCCCGCCACGTTGGATGGATTGTTCCGCGACCTGCTCGTCGATGTCACCGGAAACTCGCATCGCGCTGAGTTCTGCATCGACAAGCTTTATCCTCCGGAGGGTCGCGGGATGCGCCTTGGCTTGCTCGAATTGCGTGCTTTTGAAATGGCTCCGCATGTGAGAATGGGACTGATCGAGATGCTGTTAATCCGCGCGTTGATATGCATGTTTTGGAAACGTCCATTCGAAGGCGGCCTGGTGCGTTGGGGCACCGCGCTGCATGACCGTTTTATGCTGCCGCATTTTGTCAGGCGCGACTTTTCCGAGGTTCTCAGCTACTTGCGCGGGTACGATTACAATTTCGAGGAGGAGTGGTTTGCTTCGCACCTGGAGTTTCGCTTTCCGAAGATCGGGTCGATCGATGCAGAGGGAATCGAACTTGAGTTGCGTCAGGCGCTCGAACCTTGGAACGTGCTGGCGGAAGAGACTGCTTCCGGCCGAACGTTTCGCACCGTGGACTCGTCCTTCGAGCGGATTCAGGTGAAGGTGTCCGGGGTCACCGCGGAATCCCGCTTGGCGGTGACTTGCAACGGTCGCCGGGTGCCACTTGCTCATACCGGCAATCCTGGGGAGTTTGTCGCGGGCGTACGGTATCGCGCTCGTCAGCTCTCGGCAGTGTTACATCCAACAATTCCTGTGCATGCGCCCCTGATTTTCGACATGATTGACCGCTGGAAAGAGCGTCCGATTGGCCGATGCGCCTATCATGTGGGATCACCGGATGGACGCGCCTACACGGCGCGCCCAATGAATCCAACGGAAGCCGCAGACCGCCGCCAGCAACGCTTCCAGAAAATCGACCCTGTGCCTGGGCCGATAGCAATGCCGGAAGAAGAGACCAACCCGATCATTCCTATGACTCTGGACCTGCGGTTACTGCCTTCCGGAAAGCAAACTCGCGTCGAGCCCACGGGGCTTGTCCCATGACCGTGGATTTATATCAACCTCCGCTGCGCTACGGCGATGCCTATGACGAGTCATCGGCCGATGGCGTTACTCCCCGGCCACATTGGGCGCACCTGATGGAGTCGCTGCAGGGGATCGGGTCCGAGGAGTTGGGACGACGCTGGTCTCGAGCCGAGCGTCGCATTCGCGAGAACGGGATCACCTACAACATTTACGGCGATCCGCTCGGGGCGAGCCGGCCGTGGCAGATCGATATCGTTCCACTGCTGATTCCGGCGGCCGAGTGGCGCTACATCGAGGCGGGCATCATTCAGCGCGCCCAGTTGCTCAATCTGCTGCTTGAGGATCTCTACGGGCCGCAGGACCTGGCGGCGAACGGCCACTTTCCCGCCGCTCTTCTCTATGCCAACCCCGCGTTCCTGCGGCCGCTCGTGGGCGTGCGTGTTCCCGCGCACAGCTATCTGCACATGCTGGCCGTTGATCTCGCCCGTTCGCCAGACGGCCAGTGGTGGGTGCTGGCCGATCGCACGCAAGCGCCTTCGGGCAGCGGCTATGCACTCGAGAACCGCACTATCGTCTCCGATGTTCTACCTGATCTCTTCCGTACTTCGAATGTATTGCGCCTCGCTTCATTTTTTCGTGCGCAACGCGAAGCGCTGACCAGCCTCGCCCAGCGCGATAACCCGCGAGTCGTATTGCTGACTCCCGGACCGCTCAACGAGACTTACTTCGAACACTCCTATATCGCACGCTATCTGGGATTCACTCTGGTTCAGGGAGCGGACCTGACGGTGCGCAGGCGACGGGTGTATCTCAAGACCGTCGACGGACTGGAGAAGGTCGATGTCATCTTACGTCGAGTGGACGATAGCTTTTGCGATCCTCTCGAACTGCGGGGCGAGTCGCTTCTGGGCGTGCCCGGCCTCGTCGACGCTATCGTCGCGGGAAATGTGAAGGTGGCAAACGCGTTGGGAAGCGGTGTGATCGAGACGGCCGCGATCATGCCTTTTCTACCCGGCCTCTGCACACAATTGCTGGGCGAGAAGCTTAAACTTCCATCCGTTGCCACGTGGTGGTGCGGGCAGAGGTATGCGCTCGACTGGGTGCTCGACCATCTTGACTGTGTGGTGGTGAAACCAGCGTTTCCCTCACGCGGTATGGAACCGGTCTTCGGGGCCGAACTCCCGCAAGCCGAGATGGGCAAGCTTGCCGGGCAATTGCGGGCCCGCCCTTACGAGTATGTGGCACAGGAGCAGGTGGCTCTGTCCACTGCGCCGGTGTGGGACAACGGACGTCTCAACTCGCGCCGCGTGGTGCTCCGCACGTATGTGCTCAATACCGGCAGCGGGTGGATTGCGATTCCGGGAGGACTGGTGCGGGTTGCCGATGCGGAAGGATCGGTCGTCTCGATGCAGCGGGGCGGGCACAGCAAAGACGCATGGGTACTGTGGGATAGCCCCGTCGATACGTTCAGTTTGTTGCGCCCCCGGCATGAGCCGGTGGAGTTGCACCGTGTCTCGCGAGTTGTTCCTAGCCGCGTCGCTGACAATTGCTTTTGGTTGGGCCGATATGTCGAGCGCGCCGAGAACATTGCTCGGATCTTACGCGCCTTGATCCCTCGCGTACGGCGCGCCGAGGAAGCGGAGTTGGTCTGCCTTACCCGCCTGCACAAATGCCTGGAGTCGCGACACAGCAAGTTGCCAAAACCTAAACACAGGCGGCCGACATCGCTTGAATTGGAACAGGAAATGACCTCACTGGTTACGGATGCAAAGCGGCCCGATAGTCTGGCGTCCACGCTGACGGAGGTGTCGCGGATTGGCGGCGCTATTCGCGAGCGCCTGTCGGCCGATATGATGTTCCTGATGGGCCAACTGCGGGACTCGATTCAGATCGGGCATGGCACACCGTTTCTTGAGTATCCGGGGATGCTGACCCAATGTTTGGAATTGCTCTCGGCATTTTCCGGAATGGAGAGGGAAAACATCAACCGCGGGTTGGGTTGGTTGTTTATGACCATTGGCCGGCGCCTGGAGCGCGCTATCTACCTGACGAGGCAACTGCGCGAGATCACCACTCCTCTCACTGAGCAGGACTGGTCGCTTTTGGAATGCTTGCTCGAAGTTGCAGATAGCTCAATGACCTACCGTACTCGTTACTACACGACCCTGCAGCCTCTTGCGGTGATGGATGTGCTCATGGCGGATGAAACGAATCCCCGCTCTTTGGATTTCCAACTGAGCCATCTCGCGGATTTATATCAAAAGCTTCCTCGGCACCTCCCGGTTGACTTACAAGCGATGCGGGCGGCGCTGGCATTGTTACGCAGTTTTGATTTGCGAAAGCTGAAATATCCATTGCCAGGCGCGGCGGCGACGAATGGTTCCGATGGGCTCTCCCCGCTTGCAAATTTCCTTGGAGAGCTGGAAGGATTACTGCCTTCCTGGTCGAATAACTTATCGAGCAGATACTTCAGTCACGCCCGTACCTTGCCGATCTCCATAGGCCAATGATTTTCCAATGATCTATAAAATCATTCACCGCACCACCTACAAATACAAATATCCCGTCTCGGTCGGAACTCACGTGGCGTGCCTGAAGCCACGCGTTTTGCCGCACCACCAGGTGTCTCGGAGCGAGCTGCGCATCCAGCCACGCCCTGCCACCCGCACCGAGCGCGTGGATTTTTTTGGGAACGTTCTTTGCTTTTTTACCATTCGAGAGCCGCACAGGGAATTAGTGGTAGAGGCGCGGAGCGAAGTAATCATGGAGGAAAATCCGGCACCTCGGTCCCAGCTGGCGATCCCGTGGGAAGAAGCAGCCAAATCGCTTCCCGACGATCATAGCCGAGCGGGCCTCGAAGCCTACCAGTTTGGATTCGAGTCGCCGCGCATTCGAGTGCGGCCGGAGTTTGCCGACTATGCGCTCCAGTCATTTACGCCCGGGCGGCCAATGCCGGAGGCGCTTCTCGACCTGACCGCGCGCATCCACAAGGACTTTCGCTTCGATTCGAAAGTGACCAACGTCCGAACGCCAACCGAAGAAGTCTTCCGGAAACGGCGGGGCGTGTGCCAGGATTTCGCACACCTGCAAATCGCCTGCCTCCGCTCCCTGAATCTCCCTGCGCGTTATGTAAGCGGATACCTTCGGACCTATCCGCCTCCCGGGCAGCCGCGGTTGGTGGGCGTCGATGCATCCCACGCCTGGGTGTCCGCTTATTGTCCGGGAATCGGCTGGCTTGACCTGGATCCCACAAACAACCTTGTCCCCTCGAACGGCCACGTGACGCTCGCCTGGGGACGCGACTATGGTGACGTCAGTCCTCTGCGCGGCTTAATCCTGGGTGGTGGGACTCATACGCTCAAAGTCGGCGTTGACATGGAGCCACTCGATTCGTAGTCGCCGGGAATGCCAATACCCAGTTTGAGTTTACTTCCTGTTCATGCTGAACGCTCCTGTGCCACATTCTCCGCGATTTCATCCGTCCAGACTTTAAAGCCCTCCAGGGTATAAGGGCCAAACGTGGTGGCGATGGCGACATCGGTTGCATCGCGGCCGCGCGCGATCAGCACTCGTCCAATCCTGGGCACATTGTTGCGTGGATCGAAGGTGTGCCAGGCGCCGCCGAGGTAGACTTCAATCCAGGCGGCAAAATCCATCAAGCCGTAAGGCGGCAGCGTCCCCATGTCGCCGAGGTATCCGGTGCAATACCGCGCCGGAATATTCATGCAGCGGCAGAGCGCGATCGCCAGGTGCGCGAAGTCACGGCACACGCCCACACCTTCGTTGAACGCCTCCCAAGCTGTCCGCGTGGGGCGCGCCTTCTGATAATCGAAAGCGATATGGTTGTGGACAAAATCGCAGATCGCCTGGACGCGCGGCCATCCCGGCGTCGACTGGCCGAATCGCGACCACGCTGCATCGGACAGCAGATCGGTCTCGCAATACCGGCTGCCCAACAAAAAGACCAGAGAGTCTTCTGGCAGTTCTTGCAAAGGGTGCTGTTGAGCAGAGGGTACCAGCACGTCGGTCTCTCCCGAGTCTCGAACCACCCCCGTGCTTTTCAGGCGAATCCTCCCGGCGGGCGCCACAATCCGAGTGCACCAGTTTCCGAAGCCGTCCCGATACGCCTTGATTGGCGTTTGCGGATCTGTAATCAGGAGATCGGGGATGACGATATCCGAGGCGCGAGAATAATGGACGTTAACCATAAGGATCATCGGCGTGTCTTGCGGACAGTAAAAGGCTAACTCGTAACCGACCTGAATCAACATGCAGGATTCCTTCCGCACAGCCGTTTTCGGGGATCACTTGTCAACGGCTGAATGGGGCGCCGACGTGAGTTGCAACCGAACGAACTGATCCGACAAAAAGATGCGTTACCCACTCCGGAAGTTGCCATAATAAGCTCCGCCGTTACAAGTTCCAGCCACGACCCATTTCCTATCTTACAGAGATGATCCGCCTTGGGGAGCATGGCGCGATGTTCAGAATTGCTCGGTTCGAGAAAACGATTCCAGGACCTCCAGGCTACAGCGAAATCCTACGAATCGCCAATACTCAGGCGACTCATCTTCGCGAGCGCTCCATCCGCCCGCATCCAAGATGGCTAATTTTTGAGAGATTCACGGGCAGACCAGCAGTTATTCCCGGTTATAGGGTTACCAGGAAGTTTCAACAGTTCGGTACCGGGAAAATGGGCTTCGCCGAGATCAACAGCGATGTCCTCGAAGCCGACTTCGATCGTGCGGACCTTTTTCCGTTGTGGCTGTTCTCCGACTTCGGATGAGTTCCGCCTTCGGGTCACTTCCATTTGCCTGTACCCTCGACAATTGTGATGTAGCGGTCGATTGGAAGTTCAGTAAGGCGCTCGATTTTGCCGCTGGGTTGCGGCCACTGAACCTCCAGCCAGTCGAGCTTCGTTCGTTTTCCGATGCCCAGCACTATGCGTGGGTCATGAGAGGATAGAAAACTGCCCCCGCCGACTTTCATTCGCTGCCGCTTGAGATCCCCGGACTGATAAGTTACGCGCGCACCGATGGCGTCGCGAGCGGACTTTGTGCCGACAAGGTTGATTCCGAGCCAATGGTTCTGACTTCCTACCGTGTTGCGCA